>JAIRMO010000018.1 GCA_031258625.1 Spirochaetaceae bacterium
CCCCGGCGGACACGGTTTTTTCCAGGGTCCCCCGGCGGATTTCCGCGTAGTCATAGGTTTTGGCGCCCCCGGCGGATTTCAGGCAGCCCCCCAGGGAAAGGCCCGTGAGGACCAAAAAGCTAAGACGGCTCAAAAGCGGAAAACCCCTGCTCATCATGACTTTCACTCCCGCATACAAGCAAGCAAAGACCGTGCCAAGTATTTCAAAACAGAGTGATTTTAAGCGCAACCGGGCGTTGAGACGGCCGTACCCGGCAACAACGTCAAGCGGGGAACGGTGTCTGACCCCGGAACATACCTCTATTATACCTAACACGCTATAGCTGACACCTGGGGTCTGACCCCATACCCCATATATGGCATACCATATCTAGTAGCGGAGATTTGACCTTGTACACCATATACAGCGTACCATGATCCGTATCCCAGGTATGCCTCAAGCTAAACGGTATCCCACTCGGCCGGCCTAAAACGGGTGTCCCGGCAGGATTAAACCGGTGGATTTGTATGGGAATCGGGGCGCATCACCGCTGCGCGGCCTCCCCACGCAAGCGGATTTTTGGCTGTCCGTTCCATTTTTTAAGCGCCCTGTTACCACTGGGTAAAATTTACTCCCCAAAGGGGGTTCAATGGGTAAATTTTACCAAGGGAAGCACTGATTTATTCAATCGAGAATAAATCAGCGCTCCTTTAATGTGGTTTTTTCGCAGTTTTTCGTAGAAAAACGAGAAAAATAATAGGGCAACGATGGTTAGCATCAAGTTAATCAGCGTTGCCCTAGTAGTCCTCCTCTATATGCTTTGACCGGGGATGCCCCCGGCGGGGGAGTTCATTCCGCCGCGATAAGGGCCTTAAATTCCTTTTCGTCCAGGGATTCCTTTTCCAGAAGCAGATCCGCCACCCGGTCCAATAGGGGCCGGTTTTGGGTGAGGTTCTCTTTAACCTCGGCGTACTGTCTTTCCATAATGCGGGCTATTTCCTCGTCGATGTACTGCTGGGTTGACTCCGAATACTCCCGGTGGAGGCTTGGTTCCGGCTCCCGGAGCCCCAGCATGTTCCCCCCCCGCTGGGTTAAGGCCACATTTTTGAAGCGGATGCTCATGCCGTAATCGGTGATCATCCTGCGGGCTATATCCGCGGCCTTGGTAAGATCATTGGCCGCGCCGGTGGAAATCTTGCCGAAGACCAGATCCTCCGCGGCCCGCCCCCCCAGGAGGACGTTGATTTTCCCCAGAAGCTCCTCCTCGGTCATCAGGTACCGATCCTCCACAGGCATCTGGAGGGTATAACCCAGGGCCCCGAAGCCCCGGGGCACGATGGAGATTTTCTGCACCGGATCGGAGCCGGGGGTAAAGGCCGCTATCAGCGCATGGCCGGTTTCGTGGAAGGCCACGATCCGCCGTTCCTCCGGGGAAATGATCCGGTTCTTTTTCTGGAGCCCCGCCACGGTCTTTTCAATGGCCTCCTCAAAGTCCTTTTGGGCGACCAGCTTCCGTCCGGCCCGGACCGCGAGGAGGGCCGCTTCGTTGACGATGTTCGCCAGGTCCGCCCCCACAAAACCGGAGGTCCCCCGGGCAACCGCGTCCAGGTCCACCAGGGGGTCGAGTTTTACGGCCTTGGCATGGATCCGCAGGATCGCCTCCCGGCCCTTAAGGTCCGGCCGGTCCACCAGGACCTGCCGGTCGAAACGGCCGGGCCGCAGCAGCGCCGGGTCCAGCACATCGGGCCTGTTGGTTGCCGCCAGGATGATGAGGCCGCTCGTGGCGTCAAAGCCGTCCATTTCCACCAGGAGCTGGTTCAGGGTCTGTTCCCGCTCATCGTTCCCCCCGGCGATATTGTTGATCCGGCTTTTGCCAATGGCGTCTAATTCATCGATAAAGATGATACAGGGGGCCTTTTCCCGGGCCTGCTTGAAAAGATCCCGCACCCGGGCCGCGCCGACCCCCACGAACATCTCCACAAAATCGGCGCCGCTCATCCTGAAAAAGGCCACCCCCGCTTCCCCGGCCACGGCCCGGGCCAAAAGGGTCTTCCCCGTACCCGGAGGCCCCACCAGCAGTACCCCCTTGGGGATCTTGCCCCCAATGTCGGTGTATTTTTTCGGGGTTTTAAGAAAATCCACCACCTCCACCAACTCGTCCTTGGCCTCGTCCACCCCGGCCACGTCGCCGAACCGGGTAACAATATCCCCCTCGGCTACGATCACCGCCTTGTTCTGCCCCACCGACAGGACGTTCCCCCCCATAGTTCCCAGGCGTTTCATAAAGAACCGCCAGATGAAAAACAGAATCCCAATGGGCAGAATCCAGCTAAAAATAATATTGAGGATCGCGCTCCCCTCCCGGGAAACCGCGTAATAGGAAACCCCCCGTTCATCCATAAGTTTGATAATTTCGGGGTCGTTAATGGGAACCGTCCGGTACGCCTCCTCTGTGGAAGCGGCATAGGGCCCCCGAAAGGAAAAGCCCGTCCGGGAATTCCGCCGGAGGGTGGTATATCCGGTAAAATAGGCATCGGTCAACTCCACCCGTTTAATCTCCCCGGAGGCTATTTTCGCCTTAAAATCTGAAAAATCAATGGTGGGATTCACCTGGCTCATAAAAACATAGTTAAAAAGGCTCATCCCCACCACGAGGATAAGCACATAAATGATAGAAAATTTCCATCCCCCCCAATTTTTGGGAAAGGGTGATTGGGGCCCTCCAAAGGGAAATTGGTTGTTTTTGGGATTTTTTTTACTTCCTTTGGGATCCTGTCCCCGGATTTCATTCATTAAAACACTCCTCGCTATTCCCGATACCATCCTGGTTAATAGTAATATCAATCTTTTGATAGGGTATTTCAATAGATTTTTTTGCAAAAGATTCCTTTATACTTATAATAATAGAATTTTTTAAATTCCAAAAGTTGCTTTTTTCGAACCACAGGCAGAATATAATGGCTATTCCGGAGCTGTCAAATTTATCGATCCCGAAAAACGGGGCGGGGTTATCCAGGGCATAGATGTTTTCCCTGGCCAGGGCAAAAAGCAGATCCCGTACCCGTTCCAGATCTTCCTTATAGGCCACGGAGAAGGCAAGGTCCAGCCTACGGATGGGAAAACGGGTAATGGTGGTCAGGTTGCTTTTGATAATGGTTTCATTGGGAATCCGGACAAACAGGTTGTCATAGGTACGGATCTTGACCGAAAGGAAGTCCACCGACAGGACAACCCCGGCAATATCCTCCACCTTAATGGCGTCCCCTACCTGAAAGGGCTTCTCCGACAGCAGAAAAAACCCTGAAATCAGACTGGACATGGAAGTCTGGGCGGCAAAACCAAAAACTATCCCCGCCACCCCCGCCGCCCCAAGGATCGCGGACATATCTATCCCCAGGTTCCTGAAGACAAAAAGAACCGCCAGGGTCATTCCCGTGTATTTAATCCCCTTGCGTACCATAAAGGCCCGCTGATCGCTGATCCGGCCCTTTAATCCCTTGCTCACGGCGGCCTGAATGAGTTTAAAAACCAGAAAAATGAGCAGTACCATCAAAATCGTGGCAATTATCCTGCTCAGGATCTCCAGGGGAGTTGTGTTTTTACGTAAATCCGACCATAAATCACTTAAAAAGGCGCTATTCATAGACTCCTCGTTGGATATCTTGGGAAACCCTCCTTGGTCTTTCAAGATATGCCGTAAAACACTCCGTTTTTAAGGGAGAAATTTCAACCCCAACCGGATATTGAAATCCCTCTCTATCATATGAGCCTGTTCCAAAACTAATTTACTGTGCGCTAACGCGCACGGTTTTGGAACAGGCTCTTGGAAAAACCGGTCAAAAGCCCCGGTTTTTCTCTTAAATCCACGGAAGCTGTTCCAAAAACTGAAGTTTTGGAACAGCCTCATAGTATAATCATCTCCCGGCAATATTTTTTATCAAATCGGCGCTTCGACGGATAAGAATATTCCCCATCCCGTTTTTTCGCGCGACGGGGATCGCCTCATACCCGTCGGGCGTCCCCGGCCGGGGGTTTATCCTGAGTTCTCCGTTACTATTGGTATCCACCACCACGGTTTCGCAGCGAAGATCCCCTTCTTTTTTATAAACATTGAGGGAATCGGTGTATAAAACCAGGCGATCTATGTCCAGGATGGTTTTAGTCTGGTTACGGAAGATAATTTCTCCGTGAATAAAGGAAGAAGCCCCGGTAACGCTCCAAGGCGGGGAGGGAACGGAAAGGGAAACACCGAGGAATCCGGACATGGTGTCCTCCCCGGACCATGTTTCAGGCAGCAGGAAAGGCGTAAACCGGGTCAACTCCAGGCCCCCGGCCAATTCCAGCCGCAGTACCGGGGGCAGGGCCAGATCCAGCCGGGTTTCCGTTTCCGGCATCAGGCGTATTCTGTCCCGGAAATTGACACAATATGGTTTTTCATAAAACCAAGGACGGAGAACAACCTGCCTGCCGACTCCCACGGCGGAATACTCAGGAAGATTCCGGGGGGCACGATCCGGCTCCGGGCCGTCCGCGGAGGGGGTTGCCTCTTGAAACAAGACGGAACGAAGGGCCGTCCGCCATTCATCCCCCTCCCGGCGGAGATAGACCTCGGCGCCGTTTAAATTCCAATGATACCAACGGGCCTCTTCCGGTTCAAAACACTTCCACATATACCACCTTTACAACTCCCATGGACAAATAACCGAATTCTATCATATCCTAAAAGGGAGGTGTTATGCTATGACCGGAAAAGATGTAATAACCTGGATTGCCACCCCCGCTGCCGCCGGGGTGTTTGAGAAACTATACGGTCCCGAGGGGGTCGAGGGGGCGCGGAAGCGTTATATCGCCCTGGCGGAGGGGATGCTGAGGGGGTTTTCCCCGGAAGATTTTCCCGAAACCCGGGGGGATTTACGGTTTTTTACCGCCCCGGGCCGGACCGAACTGGGGGGTAACCACACGGATCATAACCAGGGCAAGGTCCTGGCCGCTTCCATTCAACTGGATTCTGTTGCCCTGGTCGCCCCCCGGAAGGATAATAAGGTACTGTTCCGTTCCACCGGATACCCCGATCTGGAGGTGGATCTTTCGGACCTTTCCGTCAACCCCCAGGAAGCGGGCGCCACCGAAGCCCTGGTCCGGGGGGTAGCGGCGGAGCTTACCCGCCGGGGGACGGCCCTGAAGGGTTTTACCGCCAACGCCGATTCCATGGTATTGCCCGGATCGGGGCTCTCTTCCTCCGCGGCGGTGGAGGTCCTTTTGGGGCGGATCTTTGATACCCTTTACGGTACGGAAAAACGGTCCGCCCTGGAGCTTGCCCAAATAGGCCAAAAGGCGGAAAACCTCTATTTTGGTAAACCCTCGGGGTTAATGGATCAGACCGCCTGCGCCACCGGCGGGGCGGTAGCCATAGATTTCGCCGATGTCAATTCTCCCCGGGTACAGCATATCAACTTTGATTTAGACTCCTCCGGCTATACCCTCTGTGTGGTGAATACCCACGGGAGCCACGCGGACCTGACCCCCGATTACGCGGCGATCCCCGAAGAAATGAAGGCCCTGGCCGCTTTTTTTGGTAAATCGGTACTCCGGGAACTTAACCTGGACCTGGTATTGTCCCACGGGGCGGAGCTGCGGAAATTTGTCGGGGATCGGGCCATCCTCCGGGCCATCCATTATTTTGAGGAAAATCAGCGGGTAGACGCCATGGAGGCGGCCTTGAAAGCGGCGGCCTCCGCCCCAGGCATCCGGGAAAAACAGGGGGAACTGGCCCAATATCTGACCCTGGTAAATAAATCCGGGGATTCTTCCTGGGAACTTCTGCAAAACATTTATTCCCCCCGGAACCCCCGGGAACAGGGGGTAAGCCTGGCCCTGGCCGTAACCCGGAAGATCCTCCGGGGCATCGGAGCCTGCCGGGTCCACGGCGGCGGTTTTGCCGGCACCATCCAGGCCTATGTACCCCTGGACATACTGGATCACTACCGGACACAAATTGAGGGGATCTTCGGCCCCGGCGCGGTTACGGTACTGCAAATCCGGCAAATTGGGGCGGAGGAAATAGCGTTTTAGGGGGAAAAGGCTCGCAACCGGAGATTCACGCGCTGTTCCGCGGAGGTTCATTTTATAGTTTTGACTAAATGAAAAACCCCGCCCTAACAGCTAAACTTGACCCGCAATTCAGATTTTACCGGCCCCAGGACAGACCTGTCCCCGGAGAGTTTTCGGCGTGGAGTGGACCGGGGAACCGATTCGGAATCCGGGGCGGATTGGCGCCGCTTATCCGGGCGCGGGGGTGGCGGGAAGCGGGAATAGGGGGGAAAAAGCGGTTTGGATCGCCATTTCCTTGTACCGGGGTCTGACCCCAGCATCCGATACCCCGATCCACTCCCCCGCCGCCATTATCTCCTCCTCAGCAGCCTCCCCCTCCACTATCCGCGACCCATACCGGTCCCCCCAGATATGCCCGATCCGGTCTTCCGCCCGGTTGTACCGTTGGGCGAACACCTGTTTCAGCCACTTCATGATTGCCGGAAGCTCCAGCCCGTCCGCCGGCCTGATATAAAACGTCAGCCAGTCATCCGCAAGACAGAGCCCCCGGACCTCGAAGACAAACCGGCGTTTCGTCTCCCGGAATACCCTGGTGAACAGCGCTAGGGCCTTGTGGAAGCGGAACAGGGGTTCCCGGTTGTTGACGCGGGTACGGATTTCATACCATACCCCTTGTTTTAATACACGTAATGATCTCATAGAGAATATATGGAATTGACAGGCCGTTTTGCATTAGTAAAGGGTTCAGGAATTTCAAATTCCGAACAAATTCCGCCAAAAACACCCTTTAAAATTTTTGTGGCTCACCTTTAGCGCAAGCGGCGGGGCATTGAAGATTTCTCCTCAAAATCTTTGCGTATACAGAGGAACAAATCCCCGTCCCTCAGGTTTACGCCCCAAAGGACGGGGAATTAAACCCCAAGAGATTACCTAATAAGGCGTTCCCCGTTAAGGGTAACCGCAGCCCCCGCCGCGCGCAGGGGGGGGAAAACGCCCTGCCCCCAAAGGGAGCCCTCGAACCGGACGGAGAAGGCTCCGGGCCGGTTCAGGGGCTTTTTTAATAATCTATTCTTCTACTATAGCGTTTCCTTCAACCACCGCCGTGATGTTCCCACTGTTCTTATTGGTAATGGTCCCATTTGTGTTGCTAATGGTCCCATCGATAATGCTCCCGCCGTCGTTGGCAATGGCCCCATCGTTGTGAATGATGGCATTACTGTTGATCAGGGTCCCGCTGTTGGTCAGGGTCCCATCGGTCTCGTTGGTCAGGGTCCCGCTGGCGTTGTTGATCAGGGTCCCGCTGTTGGTCAGGGTCTTGTTGTTGGTTAGGGTCCCGCTGTTGTCTAGGGTCCCACCGATGTTGTTATTCAGGGTCCCGCTGTTGGTCAGGGTCCCGCCGTTGGTCAGGTCGCCATAGTTGGTCAGGGTCCAATTATTGGTCAAGGTCCCGCCGGTTTTATTGTCTAGGATCCCGTTGTTGGTCAGGGTCTTACCTGTCTGAATCTCCAGGGACGCGCTCGCGGGAATGGTCAGCGTATGGGTTGATGGAATCTTTAACTCCTTCTGTTGCAGGATAACGCTGCCATACACAGTTCCGGTAGCGCCGTCAAAGGCGATTGCCTGGGGGCCACTCATGCTCGTCAGGTTGGGCGCTATGGACGAGGCGAATATCACCGCGTTACCGGAAAACGTGATGACGGTTCCGGCTGTACCGCCGGAGCCACCGCCGATACCCGCACCGCCGCCGGCACCAGCTGCGGTAACCTCCCCGCCGCTGATGGTAACGGCTGCGCCCGTGCCGTTGTAACCGCCGCCGATACCCGCACCGTCGGAGCCGCCGGTTGCCTTAACCTCCGCAGTACCGCTGGAGGCGTTGATGGTGATGGTCCCGCCGGCGCCCTTGTAACCGCCACCGATGCCCGCGCCGCCGGTTGTGGTAACCTCCCCGCCGCTGATGGTGATGCCTCCGCTGGAACCGGCGCCGTTGTAACCGCCGCCGATTCCCGCACCGTTGGAACCGCCGGTTGCCTTAACCTCCGCGGAACCCTCAATGGTGATGGTTCCGCCAGCGCCCTTGTAGCCGCCGCCGATACCCGCGCCGTAGTCGCCGCCTTTACCGGTAACCGTACCACCGCTGATGGCGATGGTTCCGCCGTTCTCGCCGGAACCGCTGTTGTAACCGCTGTTGTAACCGCTGCCGATACCCGCACCGTAGTTGCCGCCTACGGCTTCCAGGGTGCCGGTGCCGGTTATAGTGAGGATTGCGCCGATGGGCGCATACAGCCCCGCCTTGTTTTTACCACCTTTGAGGATATTGCTGCCGGTCAGGGTAAGGGTTACCGTTGCGCCGCTCATGTCAAAGGCGGGGGTGTCGTCTTTTCCACTCATGTCGATATTCACGTTGTTGAGGGTAATGGTACTGTTGTTTGCATCGGAATTGACAATGATACGGATACTGGCGGTAGATGTCTTGGCAGCTTGCATCTCGATGGTATAGGTCCCGGTTGTACTAATGGTCAGAAGGTCCCCACCCGGTACAGTCCTCGAAAAACCATTTAAAGTAGTATCAGAAGTCTTAAGAATAAGATCATAGTAGCCCAAGGTGAACTTATAGTACTTGATGGCGGTAGCGGGGCCGGGGATAGAATCTTCGGATACCGTCTTTACCCAGAGGACAAGATTATCTGAAGGGTTGTCTGAAAAATTGAGAGGACCCGGGCTGTCGTAGTAATCCCAATCCTTGTTGTAAGCGCCGGATGCCCCCCCCCATGCTGTAGGATATAAACATATTTTCGGAACCAGTCTCCGGGACAAAATTCACCGCCACTTTCGAGATGTCTTTTACGAAGAGGGAATACACCAAGGGGTCGTTCTCGGTACCGGTACCGGTAGGACTCAAAGTCGAGATTGCCGTACCGTCTATGGTTGACGTGGTATCCAGGTCCGCGCGGCTGTTTATCAGTACCGTATCGGGATCAAGGTAGTCCGCTTCCTCCGGCCCAAAGGTAATGGTCGTGGTCAGGCCGGACCAGATTTCCGTTACTTCCCGGTAATAGGCAAAGTTATCACTTGTATCTTTAAGGCGTATTTCCGTTATATAGCGGCCCGCCGCCAAGTTCAGTGTGGCGGATACCGATACCATCGAACTAACGTTGATGTCCAACGTACCGTCTGAATCAAGGGTGTTTACCGGCGTTGGGTCCCCTGCCCCGATCAACCAGAGTTTCATGGTACCGCTTGCGGATACATCACTGGTAATAGTGTAGGATAAGGCGCCGCCTCCCAGCCCCCCCCCGTGATGGGCTTGAGGATGATGGGCGGTATAGATATAGGGGCGCCTTCGCTGTCGACAGCCACGCCGCCCCTAAGGGTGATGGTAATAGAACCAGTCGCTACCAGGGTCCCCCCTTCGATGCTACCACCCGTGTAGGCGCTACCGGTAATGGTCCAGGTCCCATCGGTCAGAATAAACGATGCGCAGTCCTTTCCACCGGTAATATCTACCGCATCACGGGACGGGGAAAAGGTCAGCCGATACCCCGCCAGACCCGATGAGTCGGGGAATACGGTCCGGGCGGAGCCGCCGGCAGCGCCGATACGGATGGTAACCATGCCGCTCCCCGCCGCGTCCGGCTGTTTAACGTCCCGCTGGTCAAAGGGGTTGGCGCATCCGGCCAAGAGCAGCCAGACCAGGCCCGCACAGAGCAGGATCCCCACGCGCCGCCCCTTCCTTGTCTTATCATTATATTCGTTTTTTATGGTTTCCTCCTTTATTCAACCTTAAAGGTACAGCGGCCGGACTGTTTTTCACCGCCCTGGGTTGCCTCCACCGTTACATGGTACGTACCAGCTACTTTGTGAATGTCAAGGGAGGTTCCGGTTTTCCCTGTCTGAGTACTGTTCACATACCATTTAATATCAGTCGACCCCTCATCAATACTGACGGTAAAAGACCCCCTTCCGACAGGTATACTGGTCGAACCCCCATCCTCCACGAGATTTTTGGAGCTGCCATCCTTCTTGTCGAGATAGATCTTCACGGTGGGATTACCGATCTCTATCGTACTTTCCGGAGGGGCGCTCGTTGCCGGGAAGGTGATCGTAACGGTCGCCCTGTCCGCGCTGATATCGCTGGTGGTAATCGCTGTCTTGCCGGTATGGTCAAAGCTGTTTGCCGTCAGGCCGGTAAAGGTATAATCATCCTCCGCCTCCAGGGTAACAATTGCCTTGTACACCGTGGAAGAGCCAAATATGCCGGTATGGGCCATATTATCGTCCGCGGTCTTCCAGACGATGTCCCCTGTGTACTGGCCGGGGCTCCCGGCAAGCGAGGGAACCGGCGCAACGCCCCGTACCGGCGCGGTAACATAGTTAGCCAAGTCGAGGTCGTCTACCGGCGTACCGGAATCGGTTATCGGGAAGGTGATCGTAACGGTCGCGCTGTCCGCGCTGATCGGGCTGGCAACAACCGTTGTCGCACCGCTATGGCTAAAGCTGTTTGCCGTCAGGCCGGTAAAGGTATAACTCGTACCCGCAGTCAGGGTAACCGTTGCCGTGTACACCCTGGCGGCTGCAAAAACGCTATCGGCGGGCGACCATGTGACGGCCCCCGTGTACTGGCTGGGGCTCCCCCCGGCAAGCGAGGCAACCGGCGTGGCCCCTACTGCCGGCGCGGTAACATAGCTGGTCAGGTCGAGGATATCTACCACCTTAGGAGTATCATCGTCATCGTCGTCATCACCGCCGCCGCCGTTACCGCTGGAACTGCTGCCGGACAGAGCCGCTTGATCACTAAGGCCGCTATACGCTAGGGACGCGCTTCCGTTCTTAAAAGAAACGCCGGTCATATATAGGGTTACTACGGTGGTATCACCCGCCGCGGCGGCGGTACTCGAATTCACCAGGACCACCAAAAAGGTTCCGCTATCGGTAAACGCGCCCCCCGATTTGCCGGTGAAGGGCTACCGACGATCCGGTAGCCACTCCGGTGGCAATGAGATCTGTCATGGCGCTCGTCAGCCCCGCCTTGGTAGTTATATCATCCTTTGCATAGTTGTATACGGAAACCACGCCGGTACTCCCCGCGGGGAACCCGGAGATGGTCAGGCTGCCGCCGCCGCCTGTACCGCCATCCCCCGTCTCGGTGGGGCATCCGGTAAAAATCGCCGCGGCCATAACAAGATAACACAGTACGGCCTTGAATGTTGTTTTCATGTACAACTCCTTTATGAGATATAGCGGATAACGAGCTGATGTCTAAATAGGAAGAAAAACGGTCTATCCGTGTATTTACGGAACAGGCAGGGGGGGGGTAAAAATTTCGGGCGCAACACACCAAGAAGAGCGGCGAGCGAATAGGGTCTTTTCTTTTAACGACATACCCCGGAACTCCCTTGGACAATAAAACATTTTATAGACGCCTCTAAAAACCCGGTTGGGTTTTCGAGGTACGGGGAAAAATCTCTAAAATTTGAGTTTTTTAGCAATTCCCCTAATATAATATTACCACAAAATGAAAAAAAATACAATAATAATAACCAGGGAATTCAGGATAAACGCATGGAATCGTCTGCCGCCTGTTTACCGCTTGTCATAGCGAAAAAAAAGGCTCCCGCCGGAACCGCGCAAGGGATTGAAGCGGAATAGGGATTAACAGGCAAAGCCTGCTAATCCCTATTATAGCGGAAAGCCCGGTTTCCGGTGCAGAGCGCCGGAAATGCGCCCAAAAGAAGCGGACGCAAATCCTTGAGCGTTTATCCTGACAGGGAATCGTTGAAACAAGAAATATGGTCGTTTTTTCAAAATTGAGGGGAAACGCCGCGCCGTATTGAAGAATTTTTTACCAAGGCCCTTGAGTTTATCGATAAAATAATATATATTATCGCCATGGAGGAGCGGCATGAACAAAATTATCTCCAAAAAACAATTGTCCGCCGACGTGTACGAGATGGTGGTGGAAGCCCCCCTGATCGCCCGGGCCCGTAAGGCGGGACAGTTTATCATTGTTCAGATCGACACGGATTGGGGGGAACGGATCCCCCTTACCATCGCCGACGCGGACCCGGAACGGGGAACCCTGACCATGGTGTTCCAAACCGTGGGCGCCTCTACCCATAAACTCGCGGTAAAAGAGCCCGGCGAGGCGGTGGAAAACATCCTGGGGCCCCTGGGAAATCCCACCCATATTGAAAAATTCGGGACCGTGGTTTGTGTCGGGGGCGGTATCGGGGTTGCCCCCCTCTTTCCCATAGTCCAGGCCATGAAAACCGCGGGAAACCGGGTCATCGTCATCATTGGCGCCCGGACCAAAGAGCTGGTGATCTTTGAAGACCGGATGCGGAAATACGCCGATGAGCTGGTGGTGGTAACCGACGACGGTTCCTACGGCAGAAAAGCCCTGGTTACGGAGCCCCTCAAGGAGTACTGCGCCGCTCTTTCGCCCAAACCGGCCCTGTCGGTGGCTATCGGGCCCCCGATTATGATGAAATTTTGCGAAAAAACCACCGCCGAATTCGGGATGCCCGTCATGGTTTCCCTCAATACCATTATGATCGACGGTACGGGAATGTGCGGCGGCTGCCGGGTAACCGTGGGGGGGGAGGTCAAATTCGTCTGCGTGGACGGCCCGGAATTCGACGGCCATAAGGTCGATTTTGAGAATATGATGCTCCGCATGAGGGCGTTTAAACAGCGGGAAGAGGCGGATCATCATACATGTCATATAGGACTCGGTCTGGAGCCCCACCCGGCGCCGGCGGCCCAAAAATAGGGGGAACACATGAACGAAGAGACAAAAACCTTGAGCCGGCTTGACGATGAAGCCCGGGTTCTCCTGGCGCCGATTCTGGAACGGAAGGCCCGGGGGGAAACCCTCACCGCCAGGGACCGGATGGCCATTCCCGCCCAGGAGATGCCCGCCCAGGATCCCGGGGTTCGGAACAAAAACGTAAGCGAAGTTGCCCTGGGATACGGCGAAAACCAGGTCCGCCTGGAGGCGGAACGCTGCCTGGGCTGCAAGAATCAGCCCTGCGTCAAGGGCTGTCCCGTGCGGGTCCCCATCCCCCGGTTCATCGCCGAAATTCAAAAAGGGGATTTTAAGGCGGCGGTGGACGTGATCAAGGAGACCAACCTGCTCCCGGCGGTATGCGGACGGGTCTGTCCCCAGGAAAAACAGTGCCAGGCCGAATGTACCCTGGGCAAAAGCCTTAAAAACATCGAAAAGTCCGTAGCCATAGGCCGCCTGGAACGGTATGCGGCGGATTGGGAGCGGGCGAACGGCAAGGTTACCACCCCGGTGGTAAAAGGGCGGACCGGGAAAAAGGTGGCCGTCATCGGCTCAGGCCCCGCGGGGCTTACCGTGGCGGCGGACACGGCCCGGGAAGGACACGAGGTGGCGATCTTCGAGGCCTTCCACAAGCCCGGGGGGGTGATGATCTACGGCATCCCCGAATTCCGGCTCCCCAAGGCCATAGTCCAGTCCGAAGTGGATATTCTCAAAAAAATGGGGGTCCGGCTGGAAACCAATTTCCTCGCGGGAAGGACCCGGACCATCAGGGAGCTTCTTGAAGGGGACGGTTATGACGCGGTTTTTATCGGGGTAGGAGCGGGGCTCCCCAAATTCCTCGGGTGCCCCGGGGAAAACCTCGTGGGGGTAGTCAGCGCCAACGAATACCTCACCCGGGCGAATCTGATGAAGGCCTATGACCCGGAACATGCCGCCACCCCCATGTACCGTTCCCGGATTGCCGTGGTTATCGGCGGCGGCAACGTTGCCATGGACGCCGCCCGGATGGCCCTCCGGCTGGGGGCGGAACAGGTCCATGTGATCTACCGCCGGACCCGGGAGGAAATGCCAGCCCGGGCCGAAGAGGTGGAACACGCCATGGAAGAAGGCATCGTCTTTAACTTTTTACGGAACCCCACCCGCTTCCTGGGGGACGATCAGGGCCGGGTTACGGGAATGGAACTCCTCAAATACGAACTCGGCGAAAGCGACGCCTCCGGCCGGAGAAGCCCCGTGGCCATAACCGGATCGGAATATACCTTTGACTGCGATACGGTGATCGTGGCCCTGGGAAACGAATCCAACCCCCTCCTCACCAGAACCACGGCAAAGCTCCAGGCGGACAAGCGGGGCCGGATCATCGTGGACGAAACCCAAAAAACCTCCCTGGAAAAGGTTTACGCCGGGGGAGACATCGTGCTGGGAGCCGCCACGGTGATCCTCGCCATGGGAGAGGGCCGCCGGGCCGCCCAGGCGATCAATACCTTGCTGAAGTAATGACGCTCCTGAGGGCCTTTCTCAAAACCTGGTGGGTTTGGGGAAAAGCTCCTTAATAAAGTAACGCCCGGCAAGAAAGCCGGTTTCAGAACCGGTTCCTTTGCCGTCGGCTCCTGCGGTTTTTCAGGTAAAACTGCCCGGCTACCGTGTTTTTACCACCTGATCGGTTTTGGTGTAAACCATGGTGCCGGGGGGAACCGATTCGGTAAGCCAGACATTGCCCCCTATGGTACAGCCCCGGCCGATGACGGTTTGACCGCCCAGAATGGTAGCCCCGGAATAGATGGTTACGTCGTCTTCTATGGTAGGGTGCCGTTTTTTATCGGCCGCTTCTTTTTTTACCGAAAGGGCTCCCAGGGTTACGCCCTGATAGAGTTTGACATTTTTTCCAATCACCGTGGTTTCCCCGATAACCACCCCGGTACCGTGGTCGATAAAAAAGGATTCCCCAATTTGAGCCCCCGGATGGATGTCGATGCCGGTACTGCCATGGACCAGTTCACTCATGATCCGGGGGATCAGGGGTACTTCCCGGACCCAAAAAAAGTGGGCCAGGCGGTGAACCGTGATGGCCTCGAATCCCGGGTAGGACACGATAACCTCTTCGGTGCTTTTTGCCGCGGGGTCTCCCTTAAAGGCAGCCTCCATATCCAGGGCAAGGGCGCGCCGGATCTGGGGAAGTTCATCAAAAAAATCATTGACGATAAGCTCCGCCGCCGCGTGACAGCCTTCACTCCCGCAGGCATTTTTTTCGCCGCCGAAAACACCGGAGTTCCGGGTGGAAAAAACCAGGCTTTTTTCCACCTCCCGGATCAATTCCCGGGCAATGTGGTAAACCCGCTCGGCGGTGATAAATTGCAGATTGTCATGATCCAGCCCCTCATTTTCCCGAAACCCGGGGAAGATAAGTTCGTCCAGGCCGTGGAGGATATCGTCAATGCTATCCCGGCTGGGAAGGTTTGAACCGCCGGTTTGATTCACCAGGCCATAATGCCCATAGGAAGCAACCAGGGCTTCGACATTTTTATTCAACCGTTGCATAGACATCCTCCATAAACAAACTTCGCGGACAGACCCTAACCCATCCGGACGCCGCGCTCCCGCTGCTGCCGCCGGACAAAAAACGCCTCCGGACCGGAACTGAAAAAAGCCCGAACGGCCCTTTCCTGCTCCCGGACAAGCCGCTCCCCACATTGAATAATGGCCGCTGCCCGGGAAAAAGAAAAGGGGGTCGCGGTGCCGCCGACATGGATGGTGAAGGGCACTTTTTTTTCTGTCTGCTTAAGAATATGAAAGGTCACTTCAAAAACCCGGAACAGGACCTCCATTCCGGTCCGCAGGGTCTGGGCTGAACGGGCTCTGAAATCCCCCACATCCACCGCCAGGATCCTTTTATACCCCGCTTCCCGGGCTATGTAAACCGGCAAATTATTGGCCAATCCCCCGTCCACCAGGAAGCGGTCCCCTTCCCGGAGGGGTTCAAAAAACCCGGGAAAGGCCATGGAAGCCCGCATCGCCCGGGCAACGGAACCGGAAGAAAGCACCACCTCCCTGCCCTCGACGATGTCCACGGCGTTGCATCGGAAGGGAATCCGGGTCTCCTCAAAGGTTTTTTTCCCGGAGAGGTCCTCCAGGAGTTTCTGGATCCGCTCTCCCGAATCCATCCCGGGCCGGGTCGCAAGGTTCCCCAGGATTTGACCGGTCTGAACCACCGTGCCCAGGGGACCGTCGAACTTATAGGCAAAGCCGTCCAGATATTTTCGCAGGTTGAATTCCTCCAGGGCAAACCGGGTAAGCTCCGCGCTTTCCATCCCGCAGGCATAGAGCCCTCCGACAATGGCCCCCATGGATGTCCCCACTACCAAAGAGGGCGGGGGAAAACCCAGGGCGGAAAAGGCGTTAAGAATGCCAATATGGGCAAATCCCCGGGCTCCCCCGCCGGACAGGACCAAGGCCCATTTCAAGTTAGGATTGATCCGCATAGTGCTTACCTAGCCGCCGCACCCCTCGCAGGGATCCCCTTCCCCGGCGGCAACCGCCTCCAATTCCCGCCCGCCGTCGTCCCGGTCCTCCCCGGAAAGGCCGGCGGGGAGGTTCCCTGTTTCGGTAAACCAGGGATTATGGCTGCCCGCCGAATCGATGAGGCCGGAAAGATCCGTATTGCCCTTAAACCGGAGGACATTAACCATAAAAATATTGAGTTTGTTTACGATATTTGGCGGAAGGAGGTTCCCGTCCACTTCCACCGAGAGGGCCGGATAGTTCCGCTCCCGGGCCCAGGGGGTAAAAAGCCCCTCGATAACCCGGCCGATAAGGCAAGCGAAGGGGGAAATATTCACGATCCCCGAATACCCCTGTTCCATGGCGGTGGCGGCGACCCCGCTGGATACGGCGATCTCCGAATTGAGCTCCAGGTTGACAAAGTACTTCTGGGTATTTTCCATGATTTCGTGCATGTCGTGGGGAGTTTTGGGGATGAGTCCCGTCGGTTCCAGTATGGAGAGGACCTTCTTTTCCACCGAGTGTTTCCACCACTCCTCTATTTCCAGCTTTTTAAGGTCCCGCCAGGGTTTAGAAAAGAGCCGCCTTCCGGGTTTTCTCATTTTGATGAGCTTCTTTAAGGCATATTCCCGGACAAAGTCCAGGTAGTGGATCCACTCGGAGATCCCCGCTACTTTAACCACGATTCCCCGCTCACTCATCAGATCCGTGAGTTCCCCCACGGCAAAATCGTCCCGGCGCACGTAGATCTCCCCCACGATAAGGACCTTGGGACAGTCGGTGAGCTGCCGTTTGAGGGGGATCTTCCGCACATCCTCCGCGACCTGCCGCAGTTCCTTCCAGATCCGCCGGGGTTCACGCTCCACCGCGTCCATAACCTTACGCCAGGATTTTTCATAGTCTGCCTGGGCCTGTTCCGGATCCGCGGCCAGGGCCTTGAGGGAGGTCTGGATGTCCTTGAGGTAATCGGAAAGCACCAGGCCCTTCCACATTTCTTTGGCAAAATTCGGACCCAATTCGGTGTAGGAATTATCCGCGGAGAGGATAAAAACCACCACGTTTTCCAGGCGCAGGTCCTTAAAAAGGTTTTCATAGTACACGTAGTATTGACCGGTCCGGCAAGGCCCGGTGGTGATGGGCACAAAAAGAAGGTACAGCTCGTCCTTGCGGTACTTTTCGCTGGTAAAGAACTGGAGGGCGCTCCCCAGGACCAAGTGGCTGGGAACACATTCCTTCCCCGAGGCGTGGGCCCGGGCGATTTGGACGGTTTTGGCGGTAGCCACCGGCAGGGCCTCGGCGTTGATGCCTAAGCCCCGGACCGCGGCGCCCATATATTCGGTAGAAATGGCCCCCATGTTGGACAGGAGCACCTTTACCCGCTTATTGCCCCGAATGGGCACCTTTTCCCCGGTCTTGTCGTTGTCTATCCTGAGGTCCTCCCCGCCGGCGGCGGATGGATCGTAGACAAAACGCCATCCATTGTCGTACCGTTCTCCCTCAAGGTCGGTCTTCTTGGACCGGTACCCGTCGATGATGTCCAGAAACGCTTCCACCCGGGTATCCACTCCGGCATCCGCCGAATGGGAGTCCAGTTCCAGCACCAGGAAGGGCTTTTGCCCCATCACCCACTTGAGGTAATGGAGAATAAAAGAATCCGGGGCGCAGGAAAAATTGGTGATATAGGTAACGTAGATATTGTCCTCGTTTTTGAGGAAATTCGCCGACTTTACATCCTGCTGGCCGTAATACCAGTACATATTGGGGAAGATCTTCTGCTCCTCAAAGGGAAGAATATCGAAGGGTATAATAGAATACCCCCGGGTGGTAAATTTCCGGGGGATCCCCATATTGGCCTCCGGGGTAAAGGCGTTGTAAGGCCGGCCCAGGAGGGCGATCACCGGCCGGGCCGCTTTGCGGGCGTCCTCCAGGGCCTCATAGCCCAGCTTTTTCACCGCGGCAGAATAAGCCTGTTGTTGGGCCAGGGCCTTGGTAAAGGCCGCTCTGGTTTCAGCCTCCCCAATACCCAGCCGCCGGGTCATCTCCATAAAGAGTTCCAGGGCCTTGGCTTCCCCAAATTTGAAGCTCACCACCAGGGGAAGAAAGCGGTTTTTATCCACATCGGGAAAGGCCTTCTCGATATAGTAGGGAAGGCTCTGGGTGATGGGACAGAAATTGGCGTGGACCTCCGCCTCGTAACTGGGCATATCCCGAAAATGGGGGAGCAGCACGTAGTCCGCCCCCTTGTCAAGACAGTCCTGGACCGCGCCATGGGCTATTTCAGCGGGGAAACAATAGGTGGACTCCGCCCGGGCAACCCCGCCGTGGGCAACTTCGGTGGAGAGGAAGGTCCGGATTCCCAACTCATGAAAGAACCACGAGTACAGGGGATAGAGGGTATGAACCGAAAAGGCCCGGGGGATACCGACCGAAAAGTTTCGCCCTTTGGTTTCGGCTTTCCCCTCCGGGGGGGCGGCGAATTCTTCAAAAAGCATGCGCTGGCGCTTTTCCACATAGTCAAAGATCGGTATCTCCGCGGAGGGTAAGTCCGAAACCGCCTTCCGCATATTGGTGTACTTGTTACACCGTCCCCCAAACATATATTTGTGGCCGTTGACGTTAAGCACCTGGATGGGGCAGCGGTTATCGCAGGAATGGCAGGTAAAAACCCGCTCATAACCGATTTCCCGGCCGATAAGGTCGTCAATATCCACGGTCTGCTCCCCCAGCAGCCCCTCGGCGTTTTTACGTTTTGCCAGGAGGGCCACCCCGAAACAGCCCGTCAGTTCCGGAGAGGGGGGAACCAGGATCTCCTTGTCCAGCATCATGGCAAAAGCCAGGGGGACCGCGGCGTTTTTGGCTACCCCCCCCTGGAGGAAGATCTTGCCCCCGATGGTACGGTTCCCCACCACCCGGTTCAGGTAGTTGGCCACAATGGAGCAGGCGATCCCCGCGGTGATGTTCTCCCGGGAGGCCCCCTGCTGAACCGCCTTGCGGATGTCCGAATTGATAAAGGCGGAACAGTGTTCCCCGAATTTGCAGGGGGCGTCCGCTTTAAGGGCGATGGGGCCGATGTCCTGGGCAGCGTGGATGGAGAGATCCCCCGACGCGGATTCCTCCAGGAAAGAGCCGGTTCCCGCGGAACAAGCCTCGTTCATGGCGTAATCGATGGGTACGGAGTTTTTGAGGAGCACGTATTTGGCGTCCTGGCCTCCAATCTCGAAGATAGTCTCCACCTCCGGGTCAAAGTAAGTGGTCCCTACGGAGTGGGCGATGATCTCGTTGTAGACTCCGGGGGTTTCCAGAAACACCCCGAGGATCTCCCGGGAAGAACCGGTGGTGGATACCAGGCGTATATCGACCTTTTTATCCCCCGCGCCCGCGGCGGATAAATCGGAGCGGATCTTCTCCTGGATGATCCGCATACACTCCTTCAGGGCCTTGACCGGGTCCCCATGGGTACGGCCGTAATGACTGGCCACGATCTCGTCGGTCTCCATGTCCACCAGGCACGCCTTGGTAGTGGTGGACCCCCCGTCCACCCCCAGGATATAGCGCCGGTCCGGACGGACCTTGCCGTCGCTTTTGTCGAAGGTTTTGACCTTATCCCACCAGTCCGCCAAGGCCCCCAGGGAGCCGAAACGGATCGTATTGGGTTTGAGGAGCCCCTCCACCTGGGGCAGGGGACTTCCCGACTCCGGGGCCAACACCGCCGCGCCCAGAGCCTCAAAGACCGGGGCGGTTTCGGGGATAATGAATTCAATATGGGGGGCCTTTTCCCGGATAAACCGGATGATGTGACGGTTCAGGGTGATTCCCCCGGTCAGCACCACCCGGCCGGAAGTGATTTTTGCCCGTTTGAGGAAGTCGATAACCTTAACGGCCATCACATCGGAAAGGGAGAGGACAATATCGTTTTTCGTCGCCTCCCGTTTGTTCAGGCGGTGGGTACAGTCGCTTTTCATAAACACCGAACACCGGGTGGAAAGGGGATACACCTTGGCGTCATCGGGAACCTTGTCGATATCCTCCAGGGTCATATCCATCCGGGCCAACTGCTGTTTCAGGAATTCCCCGGTTCCGGAGGCGCATTTGTTCCCGGAAAAATTGTTGATGATCTTACCGTTCCCGTCCAGGGAGTAGACCACTAAGTCCTCCCCCCCCATACTAACCACCGCATCGGCCGTTATGTTCAAGGTCCGAAGGGCCGCCTCCACGCAAAGGGGTTCCAGGGTGCCCGCGGCGTTGAACATGAACCGGCCTTCGTTTCCCGTTACCAGGGCCGGGATACCCGCGGCAGCCCGGCCTTCGGCGAGAAGTTTCCGCACCGCCGCGGCAAAGTCCCCTTCATGGGGGATTGCGGCGCTCCACACCACCCGGCTTCCTTCATCCCGGATGCCGCCGTTTTCAACCAACACCATCTTTAAACTCGTGGACCCAATATTTATTCCTAATGACCGCATACTACCCCTCAAGAAGAGAAAAAATTAACTGCGACTATTTCACAATTCGATGATCCGGCAGGACCATAATCTTGAATACGCAACTTTACCTTTAAAATAGTAATTTCCCCGCCGTCCGATAATCGGGCGGCTGTCCCAAAACTCCCGCGGGTTTTGGAGCAAATTTAGTATCGGGCGTCTTTTAAAAACCAACCGGGTTTTTTAAAAAATCCTCTATGAATGAGGCTGTTCCAAAACTTCAGTTTTTGGAACAGCTTCTTACCCCAGCCTGTTCCGAAACCGACCGGGTTTTGGAACAGGCTCTACTATCATACTTAATTTTCGAATAAAAATATAGAGTCAATCCCAAAACCCCGCTGGTTTCGGGATTGGCTATGGCCGTGTTTGCCCCCTCTCCTGGGCAGCATAAAAAAACAACATGACCCGCTGGTCATGTTGTTTTTGCGGACCCTAACCCCGGGGGGATTAGAAGTACCGTTTCAGCAATCCCTTGAAACCGGCGCAGTGGCGGGCTTCATCCCGGGCCATTTCATGAACCGTGTCGTGGATGGCGTCATAGCCCCGTTCTTTCGCCCGTTTGGCCACATCCACCTTGCCGGCGCAGGCGCCGTGTTCCGCTTCAATCCTGAGTTCCAGATTCTTTTTGGTGCTGGTGGTTATCACTTCTCCCAGAAGTTC
>JAIRMO010000088.1 GCA_031258625.1 Spirochaetaceae bacterium
TCCTTCATCGAAAACCCCATATAACCCTCCGATCCCTCCATCGGCTGGGTTTATTTGGGTAAGAATTTTATTTTGAGGCATGGTTCCTTTTGGGTAAGATTTTTTATGAGGCAACGCGCAAGGTTGAACCAATCACCAAATTCTGCTATAGTAAACTGAACTCATATTTAAGGATCAAAACCATGCGGGAAATTACGATCAATGAAATCACCGGGTTTAAAATCGGACATGCCCAAAACGAGGCGGGGGCCACGGGGTGTACGGTGATCCTCTGTGAAAAGGGCGCGGTGGCGGGGGTCGATGTCCGGGGCGGCGCCCCCGCTACCCGCGAAACGGAGCTGTTAAACCCCGTTAATATGGCGGAGCGGATCCACGCCGTCCTCTTATCCGGGGGCAGCGCCTTTGGACTGGATGCCGGCGCCGGGGTCATGGCCTTTCTGGAGGAACGGAACATCGGCTTTGACGTGGGGGTCGGCATGGTCCCCCTGGTCTGCGGGGCCTCCCTTTTCGACCTCACCGTGGGGGACAGCCGGTGCCGGCCCGACAAGGCCATGGGTTACGCGGCCTGCGAAAATGCCGGGGGTGAAGTTGCCCAGGGGAACGTGGGGGCCGGGACCGGCGCTTCCGTGGGGAAATACCTAGGACCGGACCGGATGATGAAGTCGGGTCTGGGCGCCTATGCCGCGGCCCTGGGGGAGGTCCTCTGCGGAGCCCTGGTAGCGGTCAACGCCCTGGGGGATGTCCTGGACGCGGATACCGGGAAGCCCCTGGCGGGTATTTTGAATCCCCAAAAAACCGGCCTGGACAACACGGCGGCGCTGATGTACGGCGAAATTGGAAAGACCCGGGACCTGTTCAGGGGAAACACCACCATCGGCTGTGTGTTAACCAACGGGAAACTCACCAAGGCCCAGGCCGCGAAGCTGGCTTCCATGGCCCAGGACGGTTATGCCCGGGTCATCCGGCCCGTCCACACCTCCGCCGACGGGGATACGATTTTTGTGATGAGTACCGGCGAAGCGGCGGTGTCCCCCGATACTCTGGGAACCCTGGCAGCGGAAGTGATGGCCCGGGCGATCAACCGGGCGGTGCTGGCCGCCGCGCCGGCCTACGGCCTTAAAAGCGCCGGGGATCTGCGCCCCTAACCGGGGAGGGAGGTAACGATGAAGATCGTCATTATCGGCGCCGGCGCCATGGGCTCCCTCTACGGGGCAAAGCTTTCCGCGGTTACGGATACCCCGGTGTGCCTGCTGGACGTTTGGCAGGACCAGGTGAAGGCGATCAACGCCCGGGGACTTGCGGTGGAGGATGGGGTTTCCCCGGAACCTCGGGTGTACCGTAACCTCCGGGCCTTTCAGGACCCCGCCGGCATAGGCCCGGCGGATCTGGTTATCATTTTTGTCAAATCCACCCTCACCGCCCAGGCGGTCAGGACCAGCCGGGCCGTTTTTGGGGAAAACACCCCGGCCCTGACCCTGCAGAACGGTCTGGGGAACATCGAAGGTATCGCCGAAACACTGCCCCGGACAAGCATCATCGCCGGTACCACCGCCCAGGGGGCCACCCTCCTGGGGCCGGGGCGGATCCGCCACGCCGGAAAGGGGAAAACCGTGATCGGCGAACTCGACGGCGGCATCAGTCCCCGGCTCACGGCCGCGGCGGACCTTTTCAACCGGGCCGGCCTGGAAACGGAAATTTCCGCCAACGTGGAGGGGCTTATCTGGGATAAGCTCCTGGTAAACGTGGGGATCAACGCCCTCACGGCCGTTACCCGGCTGCGAAACGGGGGGCTTCTGGCCCATGAGGAATTGGCGGATCTTTTGACCGCGGCGGTAACCGAGGGGGCCCGGGTTGCCGGGGCCAAGGGGATAAAACTCAATGTCCCCGATCCCGTAGCCCATACCCGGGAGGTATGCGCCGCCACCGGGGAAAACCAATCCTCCATGCTCCAGGACATCCTCAAGGGCCGGCCCACGGAAATCGACATGATCAACGGCGCCATCCTGCGGGAAGGGGCCGCGTGGGGAATTGACGTTCCGGTCAACGGGGTTTTGACCAAACTGGTCAAATTTTTTGAAAAAACCGGCGCCGGGGAACAGGAACCGGCATAATTAAGGGAGAAAAAATGGACGGTTACGCGGACATGGTTTTAAAAAACGGCGCGGTCATTACCGTGGATGCCGCGGACCGGGTGGTTGAGGCCGCCGGGGTCAAGGGGAACCGTATCGTTTTTGTCGGCCCGGATACGGAAGCGGAGGCCCTGATCGGCCCGGACACCAGGGTTTTTGATCTGGCCGGCCGGTCCCTGCTCCCGGGGTTTATCGACTCCCATTTTCATCCCATATTGGCGGGCCTTTTTGGGGACGATGAGGACGCGGCCATCATCTTTACGGGACAGCGGAACTGTAAGTCTATTGAGGATATCTTGAATTTGGTCCGGAAGGCCGCGGCCAGGCGGAAACCCGGCCGGTGGATATCCATGATGGGCTATGACCAGAACAAGGTGGCGGAAAAACGCCATGTTACCCGGGAGGAACTGGACCGGGCGGCGCCCCATAACCCGGTTCAATGTATGCGCGGCTGCGGCCACGTTTCGGCGTACAACTCCCTGGCCCTGGCTTCCATTGGGGTGGAAACCGCCGCGGACGCCGCCAAATACCCCCCCAACGAGATCGTCCTGGAGGGGGATCGGCTTACCGGTGTCGTCAAGGATCATACCCACTTTTTAATCTGGAGCCGGGTGGACTATTCCGAGGAACAGCAGATTGAGGCCCTGGGGCGTTCCAACGACCTGCTCCTGCGAAACGGCATCACCTCCATCCACGATCCCGGGGAATGCGGCAAAACCTCTTACAAGCTCATGTCCCGGTATTGCGCCCGGCGGAAGTTTAAGCCCCGGACCTATATGATGCTCCACAGTATCTACGGCAAACCCTTTTCCCTGGCCGAGGTGGATCATTTCCTGGCCCTGGGGCTGGAAAGCGGCATCGGGGACGACTACTTTAGGCTGGGGACCTGCAAATTTATGCTGGACGGCGGTACCAGCGGCCCCTCCTGCGCCACCCGGGAGCCCTATTCCCACGATCCGGACCTGCCGGGGATCCTGGGCTGGGAGCGGGAGGAGACCGCCGCCTATATCGCCAAAATCAACGAGGCGGGCTGCCAATGCAGCGCCCATGCCGTGGGGGACCTGGCGGTGGAATTTATGGTGGAGGGCTACGAAAGGGCCTTCCAACGGATGCCCCGGCCGGAAGCCCGGCACCGGATCGAACACTGTACCCTGACGGATCAGGACCTGATCCGCCGTATGGCCCGGATGAACATCTGCCCCAGCTGCAACCCCGGATTTATCACGGTAAACGGCAGTAATTATACCGCCTATTACGGCCCCCGGATGAAGTATTTTACCGCCCTGCGGAGTATGATCGATGCCGGCATCCGGGTGTCCATCTCCAGCGACGCCCCCTCAGGCCCGGTGGAGCCCGCGGCCCTCCTGGACGGCTGCGTGAACCGTATCGACCGGGTTACCGGGGAGGCCGTGGACCAGACCCAGGCCATCACGATCCGGGAGGCCCTCCGGCTCTACACCCGCAACGGCGCCTACGGCAGCTACGAGGAAGACCGGAAGGGCAGCATCGAAGCGGGGAAGCTCGCGGACCTTACGGTGCTTTCGACGGATGTTTTATCCCTTCCGCCGGAGCGGATCCCCGAACTGCGGGTGGATCTT
Organism: Spirochaetaceae bacterium; assembly: GCA_031258625.1. Lineage (GTDB taxonomy): Bacteria > Spirochaetota > Spirochaetia > Treponematales > Breznakiellaceae > JAIRMO01. Next base: position 3,728 of record JAIRMO010000088.1, read on the forward strand.
ACCATGATCGACGGGGTGATAGAATTTGAACGATAGGAGTCTGTGGGGCTTTAGCCCGAATAATAAAGAAAACGCACAGTTTTGTGCGTTTTCTATCTTGCAGACTCCCCAAGGAGCCCGAAAATCGGGGGGTTTTGCGGTCAAAGGCCGTAAAACCCCACAGTTCCACAGGCTCCCCGGGGGGCGGAAACCCCGGTTTACGAACAAGTCCAAGGGGGCCGGGAGGTCCCGAAAAATATAACGATAAAGGATAGCCCAATGAAAAAGAAAATGACCGTGTTGGATTTCAAAAAATTCAAGGAAGAGGGACGGAAGTTTACCTATGTAACGGCCTATGACTATACCACCGCCAGTATCGTGAACGACAGCGAAACCGAGGTCATCCTGGTGGGGGATTCCCTGGGGATGGTGATGCTGGGTTACGGTTCCACCACGGGGGTAACCCTGGAAGACATGATCCACCATACGAGGCCCGTGGTCAAGGGCGCCCCGGACACCTTTGTGGTGGGGGATATGCCCTTTGGCTCCTACAATGTCAGCGTGGAGGAGGCCATCCGCAGCGCGAACCGGATCATAAAGGAGGCGGGCCCGGACTGTGTGAAGCTGGAAGGGGGGGTGGAATTCGCCGATACCGTGGCGGCCATCACCCGGGCGGGGATCCCCGTGATGGGACATATCGGCCTGACCCCCCAGACCACGAGCCAGTTGGGGGGCTTTAAGGTCCAGGGCGGGACCCCCGCGGGGGCGGCCAAACTCATCGCCGACGCCAAGGCCCTGGAAGAAGCCGGCGCCTTTTCCGTGGTCCTGGAATGTGTCCCCAGCGTGGTGGCCAAGGCCATCACGGCGGCCCTGACCATCCCCGTCCTGGGCATAGGCGCGGGGCCCCATGTGGATTGTCAGGTGCTGGTACTCCAGGATATGCTGGGAATGTTCGGGGACTTCAAACCCAAGTTCGTCAAACGTTACGCGGAACTGCGCCGGGATATGGTGGAGGCCCTGAACACCTTCCACCGGGAGTCCCTGGACGGTTCCTTCCCCTCCCCGGAGTACAGCTTTAACAGTAAAGTGGAAGGGTATTAGTGAGCGGCTATTCCTTTGTCCTGGTGGATGACGAGCCGGAAATCCGGGAGGGTATCCGGGACGCCATCCCCTGGGAAGATCTGGGGTTCTCCTTTGCCGGGGCCTGCGCCAACGGCTTTGAGGCCCTGGAATTGGCCGAGCGGATCCGGCCCGACGTGGTGATGACCGATATCAATATGCCCTTTATGGACGGCCTTGTCCTGGCGGACCGGCTGCTTTCGATAGTGCCCGATACCAAGGTCCTCATCATCTCCGGGTACGACGATTTTGAATATGCCCGCAAGGCCCTACAGCTCCAGGTTTATGATTATATCGTAAAACCCATAACTCCCGGGGAATTCAAAACCGCCCTGATCAAACTCAAACAAACCCTGGACGCGGAACAGGAAAGCCGGCGGGATCTGGAACATATCAAAAAACAGCTTGCCGAAACTATTCCCCTCCTGCGGGAACGGTTTCTGGCCCGCCTCATCGAAGGAAAACTGGACCGGAACAGCATGTCCGAAGGGTTGGGCTATTTTGATCTGCCCCTTCCGCCGGAGGGTTCGGCCTATCAATGCCTGGTCCTGGATTTTGTCCGCCGCCGGAAGGGGGAGGATTTTCATATTGATCTCATCACCGAGCGGAATATCCTGGAGGGTTTTATCAGCTCCTTGGGGCCGGGAATAGTCTTCCAGGATGAGGCGGATCGGCTGGTGATCCTTATCTGGGGGAAAAACCGGGCCGGTGTGTACCGGGAAGGGCTAAGAGCGGCGGAATTGCTGTGGCATAAGCTCCAATCCCTGCGGTTTAAGGATATCGCCGTCGGCGTAGGGGAGGCGGTGGAGTCCCTGGAATCCCTGGAGACCGCCTACCATACCGCCGCCGGGGCTTTGGCCTGGGGGATGCTCCGGGAGAAGATCGGCCTTACCGCCTACCGGGAAGTGATGGGGAAAACCGATCTCGGGGGAGGGGGCAGCCCCGGCTGGGGCAGGGAGATCGTATCGGCCCTTAAAACCGGCGCCGGGGAGGAGGTCCGCCGGCATATCGGGGCCATGGTGGACTATTTTAGAAAGACCCCCCTCACCATAGACGACTACCATATAAAACTGCGCCTGGTTTTGGCCGCCCTGTTACAGGGTATGGAAGACATGGAAATTCCCCAACGGGACATTTTCCCCCCTTCTTCGGATCCCTTCGCGGATATCAAGCAGCTTAAAAGCCTGGACGAAGTCCGGGACTGGTTTTTTCTCCTGGCGGATACCATTGGTTCCTACACCAGTACCCGGCAGGAAAATTTTGCCCTGGTTAAGGTCCGGGAAGCCCTGGACTATTTGGAGGTCCATTACGATGATCCCGCCCTTTCCCTCCAGGGCCTGTGCAAAAAACTCGATATCAGTACCAGTTATTTCAGCGCCGTCTTGAAAAAGCACCACGACAAGACCTTTGTGGAGGAACTGACCGGCATCAGGATCCGCAAGGCCATGGAACTGCTGCGGACCACGGATCTGATGACCTATGAAATTGCCGAAAAAGTAGGTTACCGGGACGCCCATTATTTTTCCCTGAGTTTCAGGAAGTCCACGGGATTTACCGCCACGGAGTACCGGAACGCCAATGCCGGCGCCAGGATCGTCCGTGTCCGGCCGTAAAGGGGGACCGCTCAAGGTTAAACCGAGGTTCCAAAGCATCCAGGTTACCATCGCCCTGGCCTTTACGGTTCTGTTGGTGATCGTCATTGTGGGGGCCATCCTTATCGCCTTTGGGGTAACCGAAGAAACCGTCCGGAT
>JAIRMO010000177.1 GCA_031258625.1 Spirochaetaceae bacterium
AGTTAACCCCATGTTGACCTCCGGTAACTGTTGGTACCGGATAGTCTGCCTTAATTTGGGTTACTTTTTCAAAATGAGGCATGGGTGGTTTTGGGTTACTTTTTCAATGAGGCAACGCGCGCCCTTTATCGAAGCCTTTTTTTGGGGTATACTTTTTATATGAAGTTTCCGGTAATACCCCTGGCGTGTATGATCCTCCTTGCCTCTTTTTCGTTGTATGGGGAGGAGGCCATTGAACCAAAAACTCAGGACGAATCCCCGGACCCTGGGGAAGGGCCGGGGTTTTTCCCGGTTAACGCCCTTTTAGCGGCCCTCCGTGTGTCGGACCTGGGGTGGCGGCCGGATTGGCCCCTCACCATGCCCCCGGATGCCTTTGTGGTGGGGCAGGGACGGCCCCGTTCCATTACCCTTATCCTGGACTCGGGTGAATTACAGGTAACCCGAAACCGGGACGGGTTCCCCGGAGACTTTCCCTTCTGGTTCCAGGGAAATTTTATCCAGGTCCATGTGGTTTTGGGGGAAGCCGGTAAGTTTCAGGAACTTATCATAGATGATGCCCTCAAGCCGCGGCGTATTGAATTCCTCGACGGGGATGATTCCGCCCTATGGATTACGAGGATCACCCAGGAGGATGGCGTCTTTTTTGGGGTAATACAAAGGGCTCCCACCGGGGATATTGAAACCTGGTATGACCGGGAGGGGCTCCCCCTGGGGGTATTCACCTGTCTTTTCAACGGGGTCGGTGAAGAACCGGGGATCCGGCATATAAAAAATCAGTACGAAGGGGGGGGAACCGAGGAAACTTACGACTATGACGGGTTTGGAAACATTTCGAGGGTCAATTCCCCGCTGGGCGTTTTTTCCGCCGGCTATACCCGGGAAGGCTGTCCCCGGTATGGGGAACGGCGGGTTCTCCTGCCTGTCCCCGCGGAAGGGGAGGGGGAAGAGGAACCGGTTCCGCCGGAATTCTATCAGTCCTATAGCTTTCAGTGGGACGAGAGCGGTTTTCTGGTTCGTATCACCGGAACCCCCGGCTCCAGTGATGAAGATCCGGTGGATTTCCGTTATGACTATACCCTGGACGAACGGGGGAACTGGATAGAACGCCGGGAGATTCGAATGATCCCCCGTTTTGGGGTACTGGTTCCTCAGCCGGGTTCCCGGATAATCCGCAGGATTGAATACGGACCGGAGGATTAGGGGATGGCTTCGTCGGTAGATTGGTGGGATGTCAAATACGAAGAAATTTTTGAGCAGGAAATTCGGGGGTTAACCCGCCGCAGGGAATCGGATCCGGCCTGTACCGTAACGGACTTGGAGGGGGTGCTTCGGCATCTGTACCACATGGACGGCGCCGACTGGACCGGCCGGGGGGAGCTGCAGGATATCACCATGGCGGCCACCATTGCGGCCTACGAGTATATGATTGCCCAATGGAAGGCGGAAAAATAGACGCTGTGGATGCAGCAATTCTCAGTTTAAATAGGCATAAAGAGAAAAGACGCCTAAAAGAATTTCCGGGGGGCGGCCTGATACCTTGGCCTAAACAGCGGCCTTTATTGGGCCTACGCCGTGGCGCCTTATTTCGTCAACACGCTACTGCGTGCCGCTGGAGCGTGCGCTTATCGGGCGCCTGTCGGCCGGGCAAATAGTGGTTCCCCCTGGAGGGTCCCCCCGCTATTTGCCCGCCGCCACTCCCGCCCAAGAAACGCACGCGTACGCGTGTTTTTGAGTCCCGGTATCACGGCGTGGCCCTGGAAAAGGTAAGACATAAGAACCAGCAACCGGGACGGTAAACTTTTTTGGGCGTCTTTTCTCTTCAGGTCTATTTAAACTTTGAATTGCTGGGAGGACATAAACTTTTGGGGCTTTATTTTTATCGCGTTCAGCCCCGAATATCCCTATACCCACCGCAGCCGCCGGTTTTCCTCCTGTACTTACCGAATTGTTCCGCATATTCCGCCGCGGCCTCTTCCCGGCCTTCTACCCGCTGTACCGCCAGGGTCTTGCATCGCCGGAGGATCGGCCGGCTAACCCCCGGCGTGTTCCAGAAATTCCCGGATCTGGTCCCGGGTAAGCCCCATCCCCTCCGGGGAATCCAGCCTTTTGTCCGGGGCCCCCTTCCGCAGGATCCGGAAGGCGGGGACCGCCCAAACGCCGCTTTGTTCATAGGCCAGATCGTTGTTTTCCGTCACCTGAGGGGCGTATTTGTTCGATTCCAGGATGGCCCGGAATCTGCCGGGATCCACGATACCCGTCAGAACCTCCCCAAGCGCCTCGGCCTTTTCCACATTACGCCGCTCCAGGGCCGCGGCCCGGAACATTTCCCGGTGAAACGCGGCCATATCCGCCCCAAGTTCCCGGGCAATATAGTAGCTTTGCACGCAGAGATCCGTATGGGGCGGATGATTTTCCGGCCGGGGATGGGCCTCAATGGGCCGCCACTCAACCTCGATTTCCGGGTGTTCCCCGATAAATTCGAGGAGATACCCATATCCCCGCTGACAATAGGGACATTCATAATCGTAAAAAAACCTCATTAAAATCACGATTTTCTCCTTAATATAATTATTATATATCGGGCGCATCGCCGCAAAGGACCGCACCGGTCCTCTGCGGCGACCGGGCTTTCCGCTTAAATAAATTTTTGGCAGACAGGTCTGCCAAAAATTTATACCGCTTCAATCCCTTGCGCGTTCCCTCCGGAAGCCGCTGCCACAAAACCCGAAGATCGGCCTACTTAACCATCTCCAGGGCATAGTCCTTGGAACCCAGGCCCAGCTCTTCAAGAAACGTGATCTGGGAATAGGGATCCTTCCCGTGGAGGCGTTCAAAGAGGTGCCCGTGATCCCCCATGGTACTCCCCGAAGGCACCCCTTCGGGGTTCAACTTTTCGTATTTGATCTGGTCCAGGCTGGCGGTTTCTATGGCCGCAATATCCCAGGAGGACATGACCCCGATATCCGGCACCAGGGACGGGGTGGTCATCCCCCAGCAATCACACATGGCGGTGATGGCGATAAGGAGGTTGATATAAAACACATTCCCCGGCTCAAAGGTATCCACTACGGTTTTGGTACACAGGGCCAGCCCCTTCTGGAAATCAAGGTAACTCGCGTCGGTAAGGGAAATAGCCCCGGTGGGGCACACCTTGAGGCAGTGCTGACAAAGGGTACAGTTGTGGAAATTCACCTCGTATTCATCCTTGTCATTAAAACTATTCGCCTGATGGTTACAGCTTTCCACACAGGCCTTGCAGTGGGTACATTTTTCGCTGTCCCAGGTAAGGCCCCCCTCAAGGCCGTGCTGTTCCCGGCGGGTCCGGTCACTGACGCAGCCCATGGCGATATTTTTTACCGCTCCCCCATAGGCGCAGCAGCCGTGGCCTTTGACATGGGCAAAATTGATGAGAAAATCCGCGTCATGTACCAGCCCCGCGATATCCACATGTTTAAAGCCCTTGTGATCCACTTCTACGGTGTAGAGGTACTTCCCCAGATGACCCGCGGCCTCCAATATGGGCGCCCCCAGGCTTTCCTGGGTATACCCCCGGTTTTCAGGATGCCGGGAAGCGATATAGTGATCCACAAAAAAACAGTTACCCCCGTGATCTTTGACAAATTGCGCGAGGATCCGCATAAAAACCGGGGGGATGGTAGAATACCCCAGTTCGGATCCTACGTGGATCTTGATAGCGACCTTTTTGTCCTTCACCTTATCCCCCAGCCCGGAGATCTCCAACTGACGGCCCAGTTTACGGGGCAAGGTTTGATCCGCTTCATAGGCGGTGTAGGCCATATCGGAAAAATAAACCCGTGATGCCATGATAATATTCCCTCCATTCATGAGATAAACGGATTTTAAACGTTGACGTTAACATTAAGTCAATAGTACCATAGGTAAATATGAAAAAAAATTTTGATAAGGGACCCCGGATCATCGGCCTTACCGGGATGTACTGCGCGGGGAAAAATTACGTGGCCCGGCTCCTGGAAGAACGGGGACTGCCGGTGCTGGATGTGGATGCCCTGGGGCACCGGGCCATTGAGGTTGAAAAGGAGGCCATTGTCCAACGGTTCGGCCCTGAAATTCTGGGGGAAGACGGCGCCGTGGACCGCCGGGCCCTGGGGACAAAGGTTTTCGGCAGCCCTGGGGAACTGGCGGCCCTGGAGGAAATCGTCCACCCTGCGGCAAACCGCCTCACCGAAAATTGGATCGCCGGGATCACCAAAGGCCCCTGTGTGATCAACGCGGCCCTGCTCCACCGGTCCACCGCCTTTAGCCGGCTGGACTTTGTCGTCATCGTCCAAGCCCCCCTCCTCACCCGGCTTTTACGGGCCCGCCGCCGGGACGGGCTCCCGATTTTACCCTTGATCCGGCGTTTTAAAAGCCAAAGAAAATTTATGTCTCAATATTTATCCCAAAATGCCGATATTTACAGGGTAAACAACTGGGGTTATTCCGGCATCAATTCCCGGATCCACAAGGGGGCCTTGGAACGCCGGATAGATGATATTTTATCCCAGGAGGGGATTAAGCGATAATTATGGAAAAGAGAAAATTATTACTTATTTCGATTTCGATCGGAATTTTCTTGGTGATCATCATTGGGGCCTCTATATTGATGTTTTCACCCAAGGAACCTGTTTCACCGGTAGTAACGGATCTTAGCCGGCCGATCCCGCCGGGAAATTCCGAGCTTGTTCGCAATGAACAGGTCCAGCCGCCGTTCAAGCCGGATCTAAAGGATATGGTTAAAAATCCTGATGAGATTAAGGGGTTACAGGTACCGCCGGCTTCGACTATCCAGGAAAACAACAACCATATTTATATAAACGGGGAACCCATCAATATACAAGGGGAATTTATCAGCCGTGAAGAAACCGCCGATGGAACCAGGTCCAGGACCAATCTGGTTATAAATGTCCCCAGTCCCAAAACACCGGTGGTTCCCGCCGCCGTTGCGACGCCGGCGACAAAACCGGCCTCCCCGGTAAAGCCCGCGGCGGCCGCACCCTCCCGAACTGCCAATCCGCCCGCGGCAAAGGCCGTGGCCCGGGCCGTCCCCCAGGCTCAACCCCCCAAGGGGCGTACCAATTTCTGGGTCCAAGCCGGGTCCTTTTCCACCCAAACCCGGGCCGAGGGGGTCAAGGAAATCCTGGCGGCAAAGGGCATATCCTCGATCATAGAAAACCGGAATGTGGATGGAAAAACGTTTTACCGGGTCCGGGTAGGCCCCTATGCTTCTAATACTGAAGCGGACTATTGGCTTACCCTGATCAAACAGATAAACGGGTTTGAAGACAGCCAAATTTGGCAGAATCAGTCCAAACTTTAAAGGGAACGCCCCTCCAAGGAAGCGCTGATTTATTCGAATGCGAATAAATCAGCGCTACTTTAATGTGGTTTTTTCGCAGTTTTTAGCAGAAAAAAGAGAAAAATAATAGGGCAACGCTGATTAGCCACACGTTAATCAGCGCTGCCCTAACACCCCATAACGGCCCGCACAACTTCAGTTTTTTTAAAATTCCCCAGGATTTATTAAAGCGCCCCGCAGGACAGTTCCTTATATAGTACATGAAAAACTGGAGTCCGGTTTCTTTTGGGGCCGGTTTGTTATTGGTTTTTATTTTGGGGGCGGCGGCTTCCCTGGGGGCGCTTCCCCGGGAGCCCCTTTTCAGGGCGGATCTGCTCTGGTCCGGTTCCTGGGAGCGGGATAAAAGCCTCGTAAACCGGGGTGATTTACGGCTGCAGGTCCTGGGCTTGACGGCCCGGGGGCAGGTTACGGATAAACGGCCAGTCCCTCCCTGGGAAAATCCCGAAGCGGGTATTACCGCCCTGGGGGCCGGGCTCTATCACGGCGCTACCGGTTCCCGGTTCCTTTACGGGCTTATCGATGAATCGGGGCTTGCCCCCCGGCTTCGAAATCCCGCAATCCGATCCGTCCCCTTTTTGGAGTACCACAAACCTTCCACCGCGGACCTGAAGACCACACCGTCGTCTACGGGGGAACCGGCCTTTTACCTTAACCTGGCGAGCCCCCCCCTGGGCCCGGTGCGGGGGTTTGCTTCGGTCCATTTGGATGAGAAATACACCCCCGCCTATGGAGGGGGCGTTAACTTCCAATTTACGCCAAAAATCAACCTGGGGATGGAGGGGTTTTTTAAAACAGATACCCTGCCGCCCCGTCATGCCTCCTCGTGGTTTTCCGAAACACCGCCCCTGCCCGAGCGGGATTTCCGAATCTTCGGGGCGAACCTGACCTTTACCTCCCCCTTTTTTGGGATCGCCTCGGATATGGCCTGCTCGGAAACCTTTGCCTTTGGCAGGGACCTCTACGGAAACATCGGGATCACCCTGGGGAACCGGCCCTGGCGTCTTTCCCTGACCGCCGATGCGGCGGGGGATCGTTATGTGGGAAGTGACGGCAGCGCCCACGGATCCCTTTTCAGGACCGCGGGCCGTTTTGAATGGCGGGGAAAACGGAGCAGCCTTTTCAGGACAAGTACCAGCCTCCGGGGTCCCGACCTGGGTGCCCCCTTTACCCGGAGTTCCAGCCTTGTGTATTACCGTTTCCCCACGCCTCAGCGGACATTCCCCTTTGGGTTTTCCCGGATATCCCTGGAACTAAACCGGAACGCCTCGGAACCGGAAAAAATCACCGATGCCCTGGAAGGGACCCTGGGCCTGATCCTGGGGCCGGTCCGGACGGTCTTTCAGGGGACCCTGGCCGGTACGACCAGGGCCGCCAAGCCCCCCCTGCCGTATCCCGGCGTCGAAGGGGATTACCAATTTGCGTCCGCCAAATTCTCGGGGGAACTATCCTATTCCTTCTCCCTGTTTCAACTCAAAACAAAACTGGGGTATTCCCTGATCCACCAAAAGGATCCCCTCTGGGATCTTTCGTTTTACGGTTCCATCCGGGGAAAATTCGGCCGGTTCAGCGCCAAATTCGCCTGGACCGATTTTCCCTCCACCTGGACCTATACCTTTTCGTGGAATTTGAAATACGGCAAAGCGATAAGCCGCGATAAGCCGCGGAAATGACATACGGCAGCCCATACGCCGCCGTTCATAAACGCAGGGCCATTGGCGCCGGAGGCCGGCGATACTCCCCGGCCCGTTTCCCCGCCGTACCGGTACTTTTCTCCGGGGGAGCCGGAATTTCACGTCCCGGACAGGCCCCAAAAATTGCCTTGGGAGCCTTTCCCGGCGGGGGGCCGGGACCTCCGGGGTCAAGCGGACCGCTTGACCCCGTGATCCGGATATACCTCGACAGCGTTACCGGGGTCTTTTGGAACCGGATAAAAGTAACCGCCGATGCCCTGACCAGGCAACAGTAATTCAAAGTTTAAAAAAAAGGCTCGTTCAATCTAAAAATGACCAAATGGTTTTGAAGGATATGGTCATCTTAATTCAATACGATAACCATTTGGTCATTTTTTACCATAACGTTCCCATTTTTGCAGCAATTTTTACTTTTTTTGGAGAGAAAAGACGCCCAAAAAAGTTAACCTGGGGTGGCGGCGGGCAAATAGCGGGAGGACCTTCCGGGGGGAACCGCTATTTGCCCGGCCGACAGGACCCCCGGAAGTTCTTTTAGGCGTCTTTTCTCTTTATGCCCATTTAAACTTTGAATTGCTGCCAGGCAATTCGATTCATTGACATTAATTCTTTTCCCGGCTAAGATAAAAGACTGTTTTGGAGCGGTGTCCGAGTGGTTGAAGGAGGCGGTCTTGAAAACCGTTGTACCGTAAGGTACCGGGGGTTCGAATCCCCCCTGCTCCGGTTGGGTATAAACCTGAGCCAAACCAACCCCGGTTGGGATTGGGATCGGCTCAATTTGAATTTGGAATCGCCCGAAGGCTATACCGCCCCGTAACCCGCCCGGATAGCCGCCACGTTCAGGGGGACAAATTGGTGTTTGTCCGGGGAAAAGAATTTTTTAAGGATCCCCTCAATTTCCGTAACCGCCAGGGCCCCGGTGAGTTTTGCCATGGCCCCCAGGGCCACCATATTGGCAAACCGGGGATTGCCGATCTTTTCCGCCATATCCTGGGCCTCAATCCTGACCACGGTGATATCCTTCCGCCGGGGGTCTTCCTTGACCAGGGTCGAATTGATCAGCATGAGCCCCCCGGGTTTCAGGATCCCCTCACAGAGGGGGAGGGAGTCGGGGTTCATCACCAGTACCGAATCGGGGACGGTTACGAGGGGGCTGGCGATTTCCTCGTCCGAAACGATAACCCCCGCCCGGGCAATACCCCCCCGTTTTTCCGCCCCGTAAAAGGGGAAAAAGGTGACGTTTTTGCCCTCCTTCATGGCGCAATACACCCATATTTGTCCCAGGGAAATGATCCCCTGGCCGCCGAACCCGGCAAAAAAAGACTTTTCCGTCATCGGACCGCCTCCTTGGCGGTCCCGGCCGCCTCCCTGACCGCCGAAGCGGCCCCGTCTAAGGTGTTTTTGATCTCCCCCAGGGGGAAGACGGGGATCATGTTTTTTTCCAGCCATTCCACCGAGGGGACCGGTTCCATGCCCCAGTTGGTGGGACATTGGGAAAGAACCTCCACCATGGTAAAACCTATGCCCCGCATCTGGGCCTCCAGGGCCTTTTTGATGTACAGTTTGGTCTTCCGGATATTGGCGGCGTTGTTCACCGCCCCCCGGGCAATGTAGCGGCTTCCCTCCAGGCCGGAGAGCAGTTCCGATACCCGGATGGGATACCCCATCCCCGCCGCTCCGGGGTCCCGGCCTCCGGGGGCGGTAACCGCCTTTTGACCCACCAGGGTGGTGGGGGCCATCTGGCCGCCGGTCATGCCGTAAATGGCGTTGTTCACAAAGATGGTGGTGAATTTTTCCCCCCGGTTTGCCGCGTGGATCATCTCCGCCGTACCAATGGCCGCCATATCCCCGTCCCCCTGGTAACAGATAACCAAATGATCCGGAAGGACCCGCTTGATCCCCGTGGCCGCCGCGGGGGTCCGGCCGTGGGCCGGCTGGACCGAATCAAAATCAAAATAAAGGTCCGCCCAGATGGCGCAGCCCACGGGGTTGGTGATGATCGCCTTCTCCCGTAGATCCATCTCGTCAATGAGTTCGGTGATGATCCGGTGTATGACCCCGTGGCCGCAGCCCCCGCAGTATTTGGTGGGAACATCGTATAAACTTTTGGGGTGTCCGTATAGTTGTTTCATCCTTTCCTCCCCAGTATCCGTTTGACCTCGTTAAACACCTCTTCCTCCGTGGGGATGACCCCGCCGGAGTGCCCCAGGAGGTGTACCGGGGCCTTGCCCAAGACCGCAAGGTTTACATCGTCCACAAGCTGGCCTAAACTCATTTCCACCGTAAGGAAGGGCTTCCCCGAAGCGGCAATCCGGGCGAGGGGGGCGGAAGGGAAGGGCCAGAGGGTGATGGGCCTCAAAACACCCAGGGTAATCCCCTCCTTTTCGGCGAGTTTTTTCGCCCCCAGGGCCACCCGGGCGGCGGTACCGTAGGCCACCAGGGTCAGGTCCGCATTTTCCGCGGGCCCGGTTTGTTCATACCGGGTTTCTTTGGCCTTTATTTCATCGTACCGGACAAACCGGGCCTTGGTTTTGGCTTCCAGTTCCTCGGGGATCAGGTGCAGGGAACTGATATGCCGCGCCACCCGCACGGCGGAGGCCATGTGTCCCACCGCCCAATCCCGTTTGGGCAGATCCGGCAGGGGACGCTCCGGGGGCAGGAACACCCCCTCCATCATCTGGCCTATCATACCGTCCGCCAGGACAATGACCGGCATCCGGTACTGATCCGCCAGGTCAAAGGCCAGATAGGTCAGGTCCGCGCATTCCTGGACGCTTTTGGGGGCAAGGACAATACAGCGGTAATCCCCGTGACCGCCCCCCCGGGTGGACTGAATGTAGTCCCCCTGGCTGGGAGCGATAGATCCCAGGCCCGGGCCGCCCCGGACCACGTTAACCACCACCAGGGGAATATCCGCCCCGGCGGCATAGGATATGCCCTCCTGCTTCAGGCTGATCCCGGGGCTGGAGGAACTGGTCATGGCCCGGGCTCCCGCGGCGGAAGCGCCGTAAACCATGTTGATCGCCGCCACCTCACTTTCAGCCTGGATAAAAATCCGGCCTTTTTCCAGCATATGTTTGGCCATATAGGCGATAATTTCATTTTGGGGGGTGATGGGATACCCAAAATAGGCTCCGCAGCCCGCCCGGATTGCCGATTCGGCAATGGCGTCATTCCCCTTCAGCAACACTTTCTCCGTATCCATCATGCCTCAGCTCCTTCCAATTCGTACACCATAATGCACACATCGGGACACACCGCGAAACAGTTCCCGCAGGCTATACATTTTTCCATATAAACCGCCTTGGACGGATAGGAACCTGATGAATTCGGCAGGGTATCCTCCGCCAAAACCTTGGATGGACACGCACGGATGCAGAGAAAACACCCCTTACAGAGCTCCCTATCGATGATGATCTTACCTCTCCTCGCCATGGGCCTCCTCCATTCAATATAAATTACGGCTGTTTCAAAATCTCAGGTCTTGAAAACGGCTCAATTAGGGCAACGCTGATTAACGTGACGCTAACCATCGTTGCCCTATTATTTTTCTCGTTTTTCTACGAAAAACCGCGAAAAAAACACATTAAAGGAGCGCTGATTTATTCTCGATTGAATAAATCAGCGCTTCCTTAGGTTGATGAGGCAACCCGGCCCGTTACCGCACAAACCCCGCGATCTCTCGCAAACAAACGTTGGTTCGCCAGGCTTTTGGGTCACCGGCGGTGAAATTTTTGAAAAGAACCTTAGATTTGAGGGGAAAAGCGGGCGGGCTTAATTTTGAGCTTTGCCGCTTTTCCCAAAGCCTTTCCCGAAACCAACCGGACTTTGGAAAAGGCGCACATAAAAGGCATTTTCAACCCCATTACCTTTGAAAATACCTCAATATAATAAATAACGCAACCGGCTGTTCTAAACCGGTCCCGTATAGGATACTTACGGAAAAATTCTGAATCCCACGGAAGCGACTACCCCCACCGTTGGTTTGTAATAGGCATCACCTTCGGAAATAAAATGGAAGGGCCGGTCTTCTTCGGTTCCCGGAGGGGCATCGGTGGCGGAAAATTGGATTGCCGCGATCCCAAATTCTCCATAAACGGATATGGGTAATTTTTGGGCTTTAAGGTTGTAGTAACCGCCGATTTTGACAATATGGCTCCACTGATACACCCCATCCCGGAGAAAATATTTTTTTGTATTATCGTCATAAACCTGTCGATCTTCAAGACCGCTTCCGTCAACCCTGCCGGGTCCATATTCGACCCCGTGACGTATCATCTGGTACTGGAAAAATCCCCGGGCTCCGGGTTTTATCAGGGATTCAAAACGTACTAAGATCTCATCCGAATTGGGGGGCAGGTAATAACCCAGGGACTCCCCGGTATTGATATAATTCGTTGCCATCCCCTTGGAGGTGTCCCACAGATCACTCGGGGACGAGACATCATTGTACCAGGGTACCACCGTATAGGGATGGGTATAACAGTAGGGCTCAATCTTAGTATACCGCAGGGTTACGGAGGCAAAGGACAGCCAGGGCAGCCGGGCCTTTGCCCCGGCCTGGAGGGCGTACATATTCCGGTCCAGGGTAAAAAAGGTGGAATTTAACGAAGGCTTGGCTTCGTCCAGATAGGCGGAAAACCACCACTTCCCTTTTCCCAGAATAAAGCCTTCGATGTTTCCGTATAGGGCGAGGTTATCAAAATCCCCGATATTATTCTGATACACCAGGTTACTGTTGGCGGGATAAATATATCCCAACTCAAACCGTTTGGGCCAGATAACGGAGGCGCCGAAATCCACATGAAAATATTTGGTATTTAATTCCAATAGGGCCGCTGAAAAGGCGTTCTGATAGTTGTAGGCGTCATCTTTCATTCCATTGTTCCGTGCCCAATATTCAAGAACCCCGGTCAGGGAGGAAAGCCGAAGCCAATCAATCAACAAATAGGTCCCCTCAATAGCCAAAAAGGGACGGGCGTGGGCGTTAAGAAAAAGGCTGGCGCCGTTTCCCCCGGCCCCCCAGTCCCGGCGCATCCGGCCAAACCGGAATTGCAGCCGGTTATCCATAAAAGAGGCGTTGATTTCAGAGATAACTTCATACCCAAAGGATGAAGTATCCGGCCAGCCCTTAAAATTTTCACCGGTCAGGGGGTTAAAAACCACCCCGTCCCAGATTCCCGAGAAGGTGTAGGGGAAATAGGAGGTGATTTCATAGGTTCCGGGAATCGTGATCGGGCCGCTTCCGTCATCGTACACATAGGCGGGGTGTTTTTCCCGTTCTACCATATAAAATCCCGGCCTGAAGTTAAAATCATAAGAAACATGATTGCCGATATCCCCGTCAAGGTAAAAATCCACCACATTCGTGGTACCAAGGCTGAGGGGATTTTTGAAATTCACCGCAAAGGTACTGTCCAAAAAAACTCCCCCTTCAAAGGAATAATAGGAGCCGTTTTTTAGGGGACGTACCGTATAATAGGACCCCCGCTTCCAGTCCAGGCCCTGGGTACGTTCAAAGCCGTCCAAAAAGCCGGAAATGATGGACCGTTCGGCATCGCTCAGTAAGCCGGGGGCGGCATTGAGGATTTCGGTCAATGTTTCCCGGACGGTCAATTCCGACCAGGGCCTGGCCGAAGAAGGAATGCCGCACAAACCCCGCAGGACGGCATTATCGATAAGATGATACACATCGTTGTCCAAAGGGACCGACTTATGCTGCTGGGCCGGCAATAAAACGGTCAAACAAAACAAACAGGTAGATAAACAAACAACAAACTTACCTTTTATCGTCATAAAGGCTCCATATTTAATTAATAACATAGCCTGTCCCAAAACCAATTAACTGGCGCATTAGCGCACGCTAACGCGCACTGTTTGGGCGGGCTTGACTTGTTAAACAAGTCTTGTGGTTTTTCAAGCTTTTAGCCTTTTAGCCTTACAAAACCGCAAATTTCAAGGGCGCTTTCCCATAAAAATGCCGCAATTTCGTAACGGCAAGGCGAGAAACCGCCGGCCCGTGAAACAACCAACCGGCTTGTCGGACAAGTCTAATGTCAGATGAACCGGTCTCAAAATTATGATTTTGAATCATCGGAGCTTAAAACTATCCCCGGCGCCATTTTTGACTCTTCTCCAAAACTTCATTTGAAAAAACAACTGGTAATCGGGGCGGTTTCAAAACTGCCTTAATCTTTATAGTTTAGTCTCTTGTTTGTGGCATGTCAAGATTTCGGTAGCATTTTTAAATGAGGCGTCACGCCAAGCCGTACAGCAATTCAAAGTTTAAAAAAAGGTTCGTTCAATCTAAAAATGACCAAATGGTTTTGAAGTATACGGTCATCTTAATTCAGTAGAGTAACCATTTGGTCATTTTTTACCATAACATCCCATTCTTTTGCAACAATTTTTGTTTTCTTCGGAGAGAAAAGACGCCCGAAAAAGTTAACCGGCCCGGTT
>JAIRMO010000168.1 GCA_031258625.1 Spirochaetaceae bacterium
GAAATACATAAAGTTGTGAGTAGAATCAATTCAACGCCGATGAAGTGTTTAGGATACAGGACTCCTGCTGAGGTTTTTGCCAAATGCGGGGGTGTTGCACTTGCCGCTTGAATCCGGCATTTATATCACAAAGATTTAGAGATTTCAATCCTCATCGCTGAATTAAATTTAATAGTTCGTAATGATCTCATAGAAAGTATATGGGGTTGACCAGCCGTTTTGCTTTACTGGGTTGATCAAAAACTTCAGTTTTCAACTAAATTCCGCTGAAAACACCGCAATTCGAAGCGGCGGAGCAGCGGAGGGGGCAAGAATTTGTGGGTCAAGTTTAGCTCCGGCAGGGGGCATATCCCAAAAACCAAAAAAGAGCCGCCGCCGAAAGGAGGAAAACGGCGGCGGCAAAAGTAAATCTTGGAGGAGGTCTTACATAAAATATAACAAAATACCTCCCCGGGGGTTACAAATAAAACAACCCCGCGTTTGTTTTCCCCTTAATCCGGCAATGAGCCTAATTGGACCTAAAGAATATCGTTGATGAAGGCGACAATCCCATCCTCCACCGCTTCCCGGATATCCCGGTCATTATGAATTTCGTGACGGTGCCCGGGGTATAGTTTTGTTTTTACCCGCCGGTGCCCCGTTTCGGCCAGCCAGTTGGACACCGCATAAACCCCCTCTCCGTAGTCCCCCACCGGGTCCTGATCCCCGGCGATGTTGTAGATGGGAAGCTCCCGGGGCAGCCGTTCCGCCCACCGGGGGCCGATGATGGACTCCCCCAGATCCGCCAGGGCGTACAGGGACGCCAGGGTGGGGGCCCGGTGGGAATTATTGAAAGGGTCCGCCCCGTGATCCCGCACCACGTCGGGGTCCCCGGAAATCCAGTCGCTGGGGGTTTGGGGATTTTCGTAGCGGTCGGTCATGCCGGCAAAGATCTTCCCCACATACTGGGGATCCGATTCATCCCCCCGGCCTGAGTCTATCAGGGCTTCGACTTCTTTTTTTACCGGCCCCAGGGCTTTCATAAGCCCCTGTCCCGAGGTACCGCATATAATCAACCCCGCAAGGTGGGAACCGTAATGGGCGGCATAATCCCGGACGATCATCGAACCCCAGCTATGCCCAAAAAGGATAAAGGGCAGGCCGGGATAACCGCGGGTCACCAGGTCGTGCAGGGTTTTTTCGTCCTCCCGGGTGGTCCGGATGCCCTGAGCGCCGAAATCCCCCCAGGTATCGGAATCCGCGGCGGTTTTCCCGTGCCCCACATGATCATCGGCGCTTACCACAAACCCTTCTTCGGTCAGCCGGAGGATCAAATGCAGGTAACGCCGGGAGTGTTCCCCCAGTCCGTGGACCACCTGCACGATGGCCCGGGGTTTTCTGATGGGGCTGTATATCCAGGCTTTGATACTAACTTTTTCGTTAAAGGATCGAAAATCCACCTCTTGTAAGGCCATATTCAGCTCCCCTGGGGAAAGGATCTTTCCCAATCAGTATTACCCTATTATTGTTTCAAATAACCGGAATGTCAAGAAAAATAGTGAGGATCCGGCAATTCAAAGGTAAAAAGGCTCCTTCACTATCTTCAAGATTTTTGTTTGAAAGCCCCGGTTTAACGGCATCTTTACGCCGGGGTTTACCTTTTCTCTTTTTCCAGCAGCTTCTTGTAGGTCTCCTCGTCCAGGGGATAGCCGTTGATAAGGACCATGGCCCCCAGGAGGATCAGGGCCGGGATAGGCCCTATGATGAGCTTGATGGCCTTGACCGCGCTCTCGCTCTGGACCTGGTTGGCTATGTAGCCCCCGGCGGAAAGTATCAGGCCCGAGACAAACACCGAAAGGCTGGTCCCCAGCTTGGAGATAAAGGTCCACATCCCGTAGTAGGCCCCCTCCTTCCGCTCCCCGGAAGTAACCGCGTCGTATTCGATGGTGTCGGGCACCATGGCAAAGGGCGCCACATAGCCGAAACCCACGCCTATGCCGGCGTAAATCATAAAGACAAGGAAGAAGGTTGGTCCCAGGGCCTGGCCCAAAAAGAAGATGATCATGCAGGCGCTGGAGAGGATCAAAAAGCATATCTGGTAGGTCCGCTTTTTCCCTATCTTTTTGGATACCAGTACGGAAACGGGAATAAAAACCATGGCGGTTACCAGGAGTATCATCATTACCAGGGGGGTGATGTCCGGCCGTCCGTATATATATTCGGTGTAATAGGCCAGGATGCTCTGGAGGAAAGTCAGCCCCGTTATGTTCAGGGCGTAGGTAAAGATAAGCCGCACATAGGGCCGGTTGAGAAACACGTCTTTATAGGTCGAAAAGAACCCCTGGGTAGGCAGATCCGCCCTGGTATGGGGTTTTTCCTTCGTACCCAGGAAGGTAAGGAGGGTAACCAGGGTCATCACCGCCCCCAGGATAAGGCCCATCATGGACCAGCCCAGGCGTTCGGTGGCAAAAAGTTCCGTCAGGGGCAGCACCGCCGCGGCCCCGGCAATCGTACCGAACACCGCGCAGCCGAAACGGTAGCCGTTCAGGATACTCCGCTCGTGGTAATCGTCGGTAAGTTCCGGCGTCAGGGACGAGTAGGGAATGTTGATCACCGTGGACGCCGTATTGAGAAACATCAAGGTTACCCCCGCCCAGACGATGAGGATTACCGGGTCTGCGATTCCGGGGGCGGTAAAAAAGAGCCACATGGCAATCATCATGGGGACAGCCCCAAAGAGGAGGTATGGCCGCCTTCTGCCCCAGCGCGACAGGGTCCGGTCGGAGATATAGCCCATGGCGGGGTCGGTTACCGCATCCCAGACCTTCCCTACCATAACCGCGATACCCGCCCAGGCCGCCGCGATACCCACAACATCGGTCAGGTATTTCAGGCCCCAGAACCCCATAAGGGTAAAAAGCATATTACCCCCAAGGTCAAAGATTCCGAACCCCAGTTTCTGTTTTACCGTCAACTTTGCGCTTGCCATAGGACACCCCTTAAGAACCGGTTTACCTAATCGAAAGGCGAAATATACTAAACGGGAAAGCCTCCCACTGTCAACAAGTTAAGAAGGGGGAGCGCCGCTGCGCCAAAAAAACAGGGGTCAGACCCCATGAAAAGCCTTTTTCGATGCCGCTCCCCCTCGCTCCAGCCTCCTCGGGCTTCGCCCTGCGGTGGCTTCCGCTACCCCCACTCCTTTCCCGCGGGATATATGGTCCGGCAATTCTCAGTTTAAAAAAGGTTAGTGCAATCTAAAAACGACCAAATAGTTTTAACCGCCCCTATGATATTATCGTAATAAAATAGAATTGTAAATGTGCAGTTACATAACGCTCAAGCGCCCTCACCGCGTTTGCCCAGGTCAGTCGTTACGCTCCTTAAAGGAGGCGGCGGATGTCCGCGGATACTCGGCGGAGGGTGAAAGAGGGAGCGGTTCTCCCTACTGCCCGCCCCATAGGCCCCCATATGGGGGCCTATGGGGCGGGGGATTGCATAAATATACGCATGGGGTCTGACCCTTTGCGTTTATTTATGCAAGAATGTGTCCGAAACCTGACCATTTACGTATATTTATGCAATAAGTGGGGGCCCGCCGGCAGGCGAAGGCGGCCTCTAGCCTTTTCCGTTACCGTGGCCTTTCCTGGGCCTACGCCGTGCCGCTTCTTTTGGCTTGCCCCGCTCAATGTTTCGTGTGCTTTTGCCGGGCGGGGCGCTGCCCTCCCTTCCCTTGCCCCAGGGGCATAAAACCCCCTATGGGGGCCTTGCCAGGGTTATCACGATTGAGTAGGCTGAAGAAGTTATGGCGCGCCGGCTTGTATTAAAAAATTTCCGTCTGGTGGATGAAACCATGGACCTGATCGGTTCGGTGGTGGTGGAGGACGGCCTTATCCGGGACCTGATCCCCGGCCCGGCCCCGGCCTTATCCGGCGGCCGGATCATCGACGGCGGCTGTTTAGGTATTGCCGGGGAGCCGCCGGCGCTTTTGCCCGCCCTGGTGGACCTCCACGCCCATTTCCGGGACCCGGGTTTGGCGGAAAACGAAACCAGGTTTCTTGCCGAAACCTGGTTTCTTGGGGAAACCTTGGAGTCCGCGAGCCTGGCCGCCGCGGCCGGGGGGTACGGGACCGTGGTGTGTATGGCCAATACCAAACCGGTGATCGACACCCCCGAAAAGGCGGGGTTCCTCAAAGCCCGCTCCGATGCCTTGGGCCTCATCGACCTCTATCCGGCCTTGTCCCTTACCCGGGCAATGGAGGGCCGGGAACTTTCCGGCATTACGGACCTCCCCCTGCCGGAGTTTCCCCGGGGCGGCCCGGGGGCCTATGTTCCCCGGCTCCTCTCCGAGGACGGCCGGGACGTGGCCGGGGACGGCGTTTTTCTCGCGGCCCTCGCCGAGGCCCGCCGCGTGGGCATCCCCGTTTCCTGCCACTGCGATGCCGGGGGCGCCGAGGCAAAGGCCGCCAGGGAGGCCGGTCAGCCCCGGGAGGTGTGGAGCCGCATCGAGGAGAACCACGGGACCCGCCGGGCCATAGCCCTGGGTCGGCAGGCGGGCTGCCATATCCACATCGCCCATGTGTCCACCGGGGAAGCGGCGGATCTTGTCCGGGGGGCCAAAAAGGCCGTGGGCCCCGGAGACGGGGGGGGGAAGGCGGCCTTTTCCCTTACCTGCGAGGCCACTCCCCACCACATCGCCCTCACCGGGGAGGACGCCCGCCGCCTGGGGCCCGAATCCCACGGCCGGGTGAACCCGCCCCTGCGGACCGAGGCGGACCGGGGGGCCCTGATCGCCGGGATCCTGGACGGAACCATCGACGCCATTGCCACGGACCACGCCCCCCATACCCAGGCCGGAAAAGCCGGGGGCGCGCCGGGTTTTATCGGCCTGGAAACGGCCTTTGGGGTATGTTTTACCGAACTGGTCCGGGAAGACAGGATAAGCCTCTCCCGGCTTTCCGCCCTGATGAGCGCCGCCCCCGCCCGGATCCTGGGCCTGGGGGGGGACCGGGGCCGGATCGCCCCGGGGTTTCGGGGGGACCTTTTTATCGCCGATATTACCGCGGCCCGGACAGTGGGGGCCGAACCTTTTAAGTCCCGGAGCCGCAATTCCCCCTTTTTAGGCCGGGAGCTTCGGGGAATTGTTCTCATGACAATTCACGGGGGACGGCTTGTTTTTGACGCCCCCTTGGGTTATACTTAAAAAGTTCCGTAAGGAGGGGATATGAAATACCGGAAGGTGTTTTTTGTTATTATAGCGCTTTTCCTTTTCCCGGCCATCCTCGGGGCTGCCGGAGCCTCCCAAACGGTTTTTTCCGAAGATCAGGATTCCCCTCCGGCCGCTCTGGATTATATTATTCCCCCCCAGGATGTATGGCTTGACGCCTATATCGGACAGGCCGATTATCATTATCCCGTCCCCAAGACCGATCCCTTCAATGTGATCCCCCTCGTGGATATCCGGGGTTCCACGGCCTATTTCCTTATCGGATTCAAGGGTAAAAAGGAGAATTTCAGGGCCCTTCCCCTGATGAACCTCTGTTTTGTGATTGATACCAGCGCCTATATGGGACAGGGTGAAAAACTTGAATGGGTCAAGGAATCTTTTCGGGCCTTTATTAGCCAGGTCCGGGAAAGGGATATCGTATCGGTGGTGGTTTTTGCGGATCAGGCGGAGCTTCTGGTTTCGCCTACCCAGATCCAAAACGAGGCCGACCGGGACCGGTTTATCGACTTGATCGACTCCCTGGATCCCGGGGGAGGGGCCGATATGTTCCAGGGTATGACCCTGGGGTATAACCAGGTGGCGGCCAACTACCAGGATAATTACATCAACCGGGTGATCCTCCTCAGCGGGGGAAGGGACGGCAGCGGCCGCGGCAGGGCGGAGTTCCTGAATTTAAGCCAATGGTACAACCAGCAGGGTGTTGATATATCCACCGTCGCCCTGGGAATGGAGAGTGACGTCAACCTCATGGCGGATATCGCCACCGTCAGTGAGGGGGCCAGCCGATCCATCCTGGACTATGAGCTGATGGAGCAAGCCTTCGGCAGCGACCTGGACCGGCTGGTGGTTCCCGCGGTGTGGCGCCTCAACCTGGAGCTTGCCCTTGCCCCGGGGGTACGTTTCCGGGAGGCCTGGGGTTACAATTATTGGATTACCGATAACGTCTTTCATTATGCCATGGGCACCCTGCACAACGGGGACAGCAAAACCCTGATCGCCCTGGCGGATCTGGAAAGCGCCGTCCCCCCCGGGGCGGACCTGGGGACCTTCTCCCTGTTATACACCGATACCCAGGGGAAATCCTGGCAGGTAGGCCCCTTCCCCCTGAGCCCCGGTCCGGGGGTTTTACAGAACCGCCGGGCGCTGACCGACCCCCGGATCCAGGAAGCCGAGGGGGTGATCGCCCTGGGGAAAAGCCTCATCGATGTCGGGAACCGGGCCATCGCCATTAGCCAAGCCCAAGGCAGTTACGGGGTTTCCCGGGATGTCATTTACGACAACGGGTACTACGAATCGGCGGTACCGGCGGGCATTAAAAACAAAATTACCGCGGAATTTGAGAATTGCCTCACCGTCATTCAAAGCACCTGGGATTATCTTGTCCACATCAGTAACAATACCGACGGCATAGACTACGCCAAGGAATTGCAGGTCCTTGAGGATTACGAATACACCGTTAACCAAATGTACGGCGATTACCTTTCCTATTAGCGCCTATGTATAATATAGATAAACTTTACGAAGCCGTGGCCGCCAGGGGCCCTGTGTGTGTGGGCCTGGACACCGCGGCGGAGTACCTGCCCCCCCGGGAACGCCGCCGGGCGGCCTCGGATGCCCAGGCGGTTTTGGCCTTTAACCGGGCCGTCATCGACGCCACCGCGGATATATGCGCCTGCTTCAAGGTCCAGATCGCCTATTACGAGGAACTGGGCCGGGCGGGACTTGAGACCTATGCCAAAACCCTGGCCTGCCTGCGGGAACGGGGAGCCCTGGTCATCGCCGACATCAAACGGGGGGACATCGCCGATACGGCCCTCCGGTACGCCGGGGCTCATTTTTCCGGAGATTTTGAGGCGGACTTCGTGACCCTCTCCCCCTATATGGGGATGGACTCCATTGAACCCTGGCTTTCTTATGCCGACAGCCGGGGCAAGGGGGCCTTTGTACTCATGCGGACCAGCAACAGGGGAATGCGGGATTTTGAATACCAGGAACTCAAGGCCGGGGGCCGGCTCTACGACGCGGTAGGGGACCGGCTCACGGAGCTTGCCTCGGGGCGCCTGGGCAAATACGGCTACGGGGCCTTCGGCGCGGTGGTGGGGTGTACCGAAAGAGAGGAGGCCGCGGCGATCCGGAAGAAACGGGGAAACCTTTTTTTCCTTATCCCCGGCTACGGCGCCCAGGGAGGGGCCGCGGAAGACGCCGCCCTCCTCCTGCGGGAGGGGAACGGCGGGGTGGTAAACGCCTCCCGATCCATCCTCCGGGCCTGGGCCGCCGGCGGGGAAACCGCCGCCGCTGACGCGGACAACCCCTTTGCCGCGGAGGCGGCCCGCAAAGCAACGCTGGAGATGGGGGCCGCTATCCGGGCCGCGGCGGAAACTGCAGTTTCCAAAGATTCCCTTTAATTGAGAATCGCGGCGGTCGCCCATGGGCTGCCGCCGAATAGGGCTACTTTTTCTGCACCAGATGTATGGCGAAACCGGCGATTTCATCGCTTAGGTATAGGGCGATCATATTCCCCTTGGCGTCGTTTTTCGCGCTGTCCCCATTAAAGGTAAAACCCCTCCGTTCCAGGTAAGCGATAGCCCGCCTGAGACTGTTGGTTCCGATGGCGATATGTCCGTTTTTGCCCAGATAGGGGGAATTCATAATTTCAATCCCCTCCCCGGAAAAAATGGAACTGGTCCCGGCTTTGGGGGTAAACCCAAACAGGGTCTCAAAAAGCCGGGCCGCCTGCAGGGCTTCGTTTTCATTGGCCGTATTGATCCCCACATGGACCATGGAAAAACCCATAATCTTGGCTACCGCGTCTTTACAAAGGGCGGTGATGGTTTCAAAATCCCCGGCGTTGATCCGGTCCGCGCTTACCATCCAGGAACCGCCGCAGGCCAAAATCTTCTCGTTGGCAATATAAGAAGCGATATTTCCCGCGTTAATGCCCCCGGTGGGCACAAATTTGAGGGTTGGGTAGGGGGCCGCCACGGCTTTGATATACTCCAGCCCCCCCGACTGCTCGGCGGGAAAAAACTTAACCACCTCAAGCCCCGCCTCCAGGGCGGCCTCCATGTCCGAAGGATTGGAACAGCCCGGGGTAATGGGGATACCCTTTTTGATACAGTGTTGTACCACCCGGGGATTAAACCCAGGGCTGACGATGAACTTCGCCCCCGCCCCAATCGCCCTATCGACCTGCTCAACCGTCAACACCGTACCGGCTCCGGTGAGGATCTCCGGAACTTCCCGGTTTAGACGGCTCAGGGCCGCTTCCCCCTGGCTGGTACGGAAGGTGATCTCCGCACAGGGAATCCCGCCGGCAATGAGCGCCCGGGCCAAGGGAACCGCCTTTTCAGGATCATCAATTTTAATGACCGGTATAATACCAATTTCCCCAATTTCTTTTAATACGGCAACCATAAGCCATCCTTATATCCGCGAGATTTATTTTTAGTATAATAGAAAACCGGACCGGATACAAGCCGGCTTTCCTGTTCAGCAGGATAAACACATAGCATCGTCTGCCGCCTGTTTACGGCTGTCATAGTGGGGAAAAGGCTCCCGCCGGAACCGCGCAAGATATTTATGTTTTATATGAAAAAGGGTATCCTTGGTCTGACGGGACCAGGGAGCCAGAGCCGGTTGACAATCCCTGAGGGGGAACGGTCCGCAAGGACAGACCCCGAGCGCAA
>JAIRMO010000025.1 GCA_031258625.1 Spirochaetaceae bacterium
CCGCAAATCATCCAGATAGGGGCCGGCGATATCTTTCTCCGTTTCCGCCATGGGCTTTCCGACCCGGCTTGGGTCAAAATGGCCGCTCACCAGGCCCCCGTTGCTGTACACCACGGCAACAGCCCCTTCATAGGGCCGTATCTCTTCCACCTGCCGCTGAATGGCGGTTATCTCAATATCGATACCCATGGAACCCACAAAGCGGCCTTTGTTTTTGATCGGCATGGCGAGGGTGGTCATCAGGACCTCCCGGCCCGCGACTGTATACAGATAGGGTTCCACCAGGGTCTCGTTCCCGGTCTGTTTCGGGATGAGGTAATAGTCCCCCACCCCGGGAACTTCATAGTCCGCCAGAGGTTCCAGGGTTATATCGATAACGCCGCGGAACCAGTAGGGGATGAACCGTCCGGTGTGGTCCGTCCCCGCCGTATTGGCAAATTCCGCGTCCAGGCCGTCCAGGGCATTGGGCTCCCAGGCGCTTGAGGCGGCGACAACCTCGGGATTCTCCTCCACCATGGCCCGGACCATCAGGCTAAAGAAGGGCCGCCGGTCCACCCGGTCTATTTCTTCATATTTCGACATAACCTGACCCATCGAGCGGGCCGCGTCCAGATAAAGTTCCAGCCAGGCCTTGATTTCCAGGGCGTTTTCTTTGGCCAGATTGGTTATTTCATTGTCGATGAGGCTGGTTATCTGTCCCTGGGCAAGGCTCAGGATAGTTCCGGTTAACGCGGCGGTTCCCGCAAGATTGAGGACGATGATCATAACCACAAGTTTTCTACCTATTTTCACGGGACAACCCTCCTTTGGGCATAAATAAAAATTATCCGGACGGCCTCATGGTGAATATTGAGTACGATACCTTAATTTAAAATATAATACATAATTAAATATACTACATAACGAAAGTAATTTATAGACGATGAGCCGGGGGGCAGGATCATTTACTTTTACCCGGGAGGCGAAATCCCGGCTCCCCCGATCATCCTCACCGGTAGGGGACGGCCAACCCGGCGGGGTTCACCGGCGGCGAGCCCCGCCGTAAAGGAGGTTCTTGGTTTCCGACCCCGATACGAAAATCGGTTTACACCTTTTCTACGGGTTGTAAATTTTCCGGAACAAGCGCGAACCGAAGGTTCGACGGGGTATGGACCACGCCTTCCAATCAACAACCTCGCCTTGAAGCTCCCCCGCCGCAAAGCGGGTTCTTGGGTATGGACCCTTCGCATACAATCAATCTACGCTATTGATTACTTCCCCATAGTTCTTGAGGAGGGTCCCGTCTTCGCATAAGATGAAGTTCCGGTTCGCCTCGATCCGGGAGGACATCCGGGTGATGAAGATCGAGGCAACCTTGAGTTTCCGGCCGCTGTGGGCCCCGTCCCGCAGGAGGAGGTAACCGATGATGAGGTCCGTAGCCATTTCCACGAGCCTGCGGGAATGGTAGGTCAAAAACTGTTCATGCCCCTTGTAGGCCTTGACAAAATCCAGGGTCTCGTCAAAGAGTTTCCGGCCGGCGCGGATCTTTTCAAGCAGTTCCGGCCCCTGGGGAAAACCTGACCGGTCGTATTCGTCCAGGATCATCTGGGCGATACCGGAAGTTACGGGGCCGATGGCGGCAACGATCTGGAGCTGGGTGGTACCCTCGTAGATGTTGGTGATCCGGGCGTCCCGGTAGTGGCGTTCCGCGTTGAATTCCTTCATATAACCGGTACCGCCGTGGATCTGGATGGCGTCGTAGGCCACCTTGTTGGCCATTTCCGTGGTGTAGGCCTTGACCATGGGGGTAAAGAATCCGGCAAGCCGGGCATATTTCTTTTTTTCCTCGATAATTTCGCCCTTTTCCTCGGGATGTTTTTCCGAATAGTCTTCCAGCGCCTCCTTGAGGTCCACAAACCGGGAGGTTTCGTAAAGGAGGGTCCTGCCCGCCTCTATGGACACCTTCATCTCGGTGAGCATTTCGAATACCGGGGGAAGGGTCCGTACCGGGGCGCCGAACTGGACCCGCTTGGCCGCATAGCGGTCCGCCTCCCGGTAGGCCGCTTCGGCGATACCCACCGCCTGGGCCGCGATACCCAGCCGGGCGTTGTTCATGAGCCACATGGTGTACTTGGTGAGCCCCCGCTGGCGTTCCCCCACCAACCGGGCCGGGGCGTGGTTGAACTGGAGCTCGCAGGTGGGGGAACCGTGGATCCCCAGCTTGTGTTCCAGCCGGCGGATGATCATCTTATCATCCCGCTCGTAGAGAAAGAAGGAAAGCCCCCGGGCGCCCCGCCCCTGATCCTCGCTCCGGGCCAGGACCAGGCCGATGGTGCCGCAGCCGTTGGTGATGAAGCGCTTGACCCCGGTGAGGTACCAGGCGCCGTCATCCCCGGGGACCGCCTTGAGGTTCACCGCCTGAAGGTCGCTCCCCGCGTCGGGTTCGGTGAGGATCATGGAGGAACCCCATTCCCCGGAACAGAGCCGGGGAAGAACCGCCTGTTTCTGCTCCTCCGAGGCGAATTTGTTGATGGTTTCGGCGATGTCCTGCTGGAGGCCGAAGTTGAGGAAGGAAGCGTCCGCCCGGGCGATGATCTCCGCGGCAACGCTGAGGATGGTGGTGGGCATATTGAGTCCGCCGTACTGCCGGGGGATGCAGAACCCCATGAGGTCCGCCTGGGCGAACATATCCAGGGCCTTTTGGGTGGCCGGGTTGAGCCGCACCTGGTTGTTTTCCAGGACGGGCCCGGCCTCGTCCACCCCGGGGGCCGCGGGGGCGATAAACTCCCCGCAGATCTCAGCGATGATCGAGAGGACGAGCCGGTAGTTCTCCCGGGCGTCCTTTTCGTCCTTGGGGGCATAGGGATAGCGGCCCGCCTCCCGGAACCCCTCTTCCTTAAGCCGGACGATCCGGTCCAGGTCCAAATGTTCCAGATGAAACAAAATATCTTCGTTGTCTTTTAAAAAGTTTTCCACGATCTTTTCCTTTATGAGTATGAGAGGCCGGGAACGGCGCCTTATACCCTGGCCTTGCAGGCCTTGATCATCCGGGGAATCACCTCGGAAAGGTCCCCCACGATGCCGTATTGGGCGATACTGAAGATGGGCGCCTCAGGATCGGTGTTGACGGCGATGATCCGGGCGGAAGCGTCCATTCCCGCCCGGTGCTGGATGGCCCCGGAGATGCCGCAGGCGATGTAAAGCTTGGGCCGTACCGTGGTACCGGTCTGGCCCACCTGGTGTTCCTTGCCGATGAGCCCCGCGTCCACCGCGGCCCGGGAG
Organism: Spirochaetaceae bacterium; assembly: GCA_031258625.1. Taxonomy (GTDB): domain Bacteria; phylum Spirochaetota; class Spirochaetia; order Treponematales; family Breznakiellaceae; genus JAIRMO01. The sequence goes on from JAIRMO010000025.1 coordinate 3,262, forward strand.
GCCCCGACCTCCCCACCGAGGACCTCGGCCAGGCTTCGGATAAGGGCGAAATTCTCCCGGGTGCCCACCCCCATGCCCCCGGAGACGATGATGTTCGCCCCCTTGAGGTTGACGGTTTTTTCTTCCAGGACCCGTTCAAGGATCTCCGTGGGGAAATCCCCCTCCCCCAGGGAGGCGGGGAGCCTGAGGATCTCCGCCTTACGGGTGTTATCCGGGGCGTTCATCCGCATGACCCCCTCCCGAACCGTGGCCATTTGGGGCTTATGCTCGGGACAGACGATGGTGGCGATGATGTTCCCCCCAAAAGCCGGCCGGATCTGGTAGAGGATGTTCCGGTATTCCCGATCCTTTTGGGTATGGTCCCCGATTTTGAGGTCCGTACAGTCCGCGGTGAGCCCCACCCTCAGGTTGGAAGCCACCCGGGGGGCCAGATCCCGGCCGCCGGTGGTGGCCCCGTAGAGGACGATCTGGGGTTTGTAGTCCTTGATGACCCGGATCATCAGCTTGCTGTAGGGGATGGGGGTATAAAACCGAAGCCGGGGGTCCTCCACGAGACAGACCACGTCGGCCCCCAGGGCGGCGATCCGGGGGACTTCCCCGGAGACCTCTTCGCCGAAAAGGGCGGCGCTTACGGGAACCCCCAACTCGTCCGCCAATTCCCGGGCCTTGGACACCAATTCCAGGCTTACCTCGGCTGTTTTTCCGCCCTCCTGCTGAATATATACCATGACACTGTTTTCCGCACGCATTACGCTCTCCTCTCCCTTACCCCAGGGTATGATCCGCGATAAGCTCGTGGACCAGGCCCGTGATCCCCCCTTCACCGGGATCGATATACCGGATTTCCCCGGCGGTGAGGACCACGGAGGTGATGTTTTTTACCTTGGTGGGGGAACCCGAAAGGCCGCACTGTTCCGGATCCGCCTTGATGGCGCTGATGTCCCAGAGGGCCATCGCCGAATTACCCCGGGGATCCGCCTGGGGGCTCACCGCTTTATAGGCCATGGTTTTCTTAGCCGAAGGAGGCCGGGGGGCTTCCCCTTCGGCGGTAAAGGTGAGCAAAACCGGGAGGCCCGTCCGAACCCGCTCCCAGCCCCCCTCCACGGAACGCCGGGCGGTGATGGTCCTTTGGGGGATGTCCACCGCTTCGATCCGGGACACGCTGGTAATCTGGTTACACCCCAGCTTTTCCGCGGTTTGGGGGCCCACCTGGGCGGTATCCCCGTCGATGGCCTGACGGCCGCAAAAAACCAGGTCCCAGGGCCCGGTGGTTTCAATGGCGCACTTGAGGGCGTAGGAAGTGGCCAGGGTATCCGCCCCGGCAAAGCCCCGGTCCGAGACCAGGGCGGTAAAGTCCGCCCCCCGGTAGAGGCACTCCTTGAGGATGGCCGCGGCCGCCGGGGGGCCCATGGTGATCACCTGTACCCTGGTCCCGGGGAAACGGTCCTTGAGCCGCAGAGCCGCTTCCAGGGCGTAAAGGTCGTCGGGGTTAAAAATCGCCGGCAGGGCGGCCCGGTTTACGGTCCCGTCCTCCTTCATGGCATCCCCGGTAATATTCTGGGTGTCCGGCACTTGTTTGACCAGGACTACCAAATTCAAACCCATTTATTTCTCCTGAGTATCTATCATAACAATAACCCAAAGATATTTCAAGGGTTATTTAGACATTTATTGAAAATTTGTCATTTTTCTCTCCTCCTAATACGAGTAGTTCTTTGGCTTTACCCTACTTGTTTTTAACCTATAAAAAGAGGTGTTGTTCATCACCCTGCCGAAGGTATTAGGATCACGGGTCCAGTATTCGCCGTTTTTGATCCCTCCCTGGGAAATCCGGGGGCCCAGGGCGGGAATATAGGTACCGTAATTGGCCACCACGGTCCCGATATGACCGTGATAGTTGTCATTATCACCGGTTTTAAGGTATCCCGGATTAACATAGGAAACCGCCGCCATATTACCCATATTCGCCTCAATTTGCGCCATCAATCCGGTGTAAAGCTGGTCGTATTCGGAACTCAAAAGTAAGCCGATTTTATTGGCAATACCTGCCTCTCGTAAGGTTTTGGTGAGATCATTCGTGCCGAGTACGGCTTCGATAGTGTCGAGAAACACAAAATTACAGTAGGTTTCCCCGTTCCGGGGCTGCAATTCTTCTTTAAGGCTTACCTGATTGGCGGTATCCCTTATGGCATAGGCTTTTTGACTATTTTCGAATGAAAATTCCGGCAGATGGACCATTCCAAATTCACGCAAAAGGCCGTTTTCAATCGTTATTCTATTGTTATTTACCGCCAGCGCCGTTGTCCCTTTCCACATCCACAAGCTCCGGTTTTCCGGATCCTGGGGATCCGCGGTATATTCCAGCCCGGCGGCGATCATCATGTCCTGGATCGCGGTAATATTCTCTTCGGTGGGATTCAGGTCTAAAATATGCAGTAATCCTGTTTCAATCCCCGAGGAGCCCAGGGTTCCGCCCGGACCTTTTACCGGTTCCTTGGTTCTGGTTCCGTCGTAATTTATATACAACCCGTCCACATCCCTTAAATACCCGCTGCCGTCGTATTTCAAGCCCCCCGTGCCGGTGAGCTGCCAAAAATCCCGGTTTGAATCATAGGCGTCCAAGACGGCTTCGGTTACGGAATAATTTTGTTGATCCAGGGCATATTGATACCAGAGGGCTTCCCCCCGGAGACCGGCGCTTAAGCCGTCCGCTCCGTAGGTTCCCATAAGCCCCAGGACGGCGCCGATATGTCCGGTAACCGCCTTATTCCGTTCAATAATTTGTCCGTAAACGCCGTCATCCCTGCCGTTACGATAGGCCTCGTGGCTGAAAATAACGTTTAACCCGAACCTGCCGCCCTCTTCCAGGGCATCCCGGCCCAGGAAAACGGTCTTTACCCCCGTATAGTCATCGTATATACTTTCGGTACCTTCGGCGGATCTGTTTTCCAGATACCGGGTCCGCCCCTCCAGGACCGCTTCGAATTCGGCCCGGTTAACGGCATCCCCCGAATACAAGGTCCGCATCTGACTTGCGTATTGCCGGGCGTTTTTTTCTTTTGAAGCAAGGAGCCGGGCGTTTACCTTCCAGGCCTCAAGCCCCCGGAAAGCGCCCGTCATGGCCCCCGGGCTCACATCAACACCTCCGGTTCCAAAGGCCATATTAACCCCGTCACGGCCCAAGTGTAATTCCAACAAGCCGGAATTTACCTTTCCGCCGGTGAGCAGGTCCAGATTAAGAAGATTTAAGCCAAAATCCCCGTTGAAAGCGTAGTTTACCCCCTGTCCGGTAACCCCCCCCGCAAGGGAAGACAGTTTTTCCCCATCCGTATGGAGCCGGCTATAAAAACCGTCCAGTCCCCAATTCATCACCCCGGCGGTAAAGCCGCCGGCCATGCCGCTTAAGGCTCCTATGGAGGCGCTTTTCATACCGCCGGTAAATACATCCCCCGAGAACCCAAGGCCGTCTTTTGAATTATAGGTAACGGCGTTTAAAGCGCTGGTGACGGTTCCGGTGGTTAGGGACTGGATCCCGGTCATCGCCGTCTGAACCATAACCTTGGAAAGACCCGTGAGATTTTGTGTGACCATTCCGGTGAGCCCCTTCTGAAGAAAACTTGAAGAAGCGGAAGCGGCTAAGGAACCAGCGCCGTTAAACGCCCCGCCTATCAGGGAACCGGCCGTGGTGATGACCGCCTTTTTCCCAAACTCAAATCCCACCTCATCCCAGCTTTTGAAATTTCCGGCCGCGTCCATGGCGCCAAAAAACAAATCATCGGATAAATTAACGGCGGTATTGATCGCCGCGGCAGCGGCAAACCCGAGTCCCCCGGAGAAGGCCCCCGCCACCGCTCCTATCGCGGTGGAAGCTATGGTCGATACCACCTGGAGGCCGGTATCTATCGCGCTTCTTATGCTTGGCGCCTGAAACCAACTGTCCCGGGAATCCCAAAGGGGTTTTTCCCATAAAGCGGAATTAACCGCGGCGATTCCGTTCTTTTCTTTTAACGACCAGTAGATATAGGAACGCAGTAATTTTCCCAGTTGTCCTGTTCCATCATCTGAAAAAAGTTCGTGTATTTTCATATCGGATTTGACATCCGGTTTTACGGTCGGTCCTTCTCCGATATGTTGATTAAATAAGCCGGCATCGTTTTTATCGGTACCAAAGATCTTTTCGGTTATCCCTTGAACCTCCGTATACATATTGTTTATGAGGGCCTGTACAGCCAAAATGTCTAAATTTTTTATTCGATCTTCGTTTAAATCGGCGGATAGTTTTACGGGGGCCATCTGATAATATTCGTAACCATCAACCGCTGCCGATGTGGTTATCACCGGATCAAAGAGCGTAGAATGAACGATTACCTTCTTTACATATTGCCTTCCGCTTTTCCTCCACTGCCCCTCGATTATAAAGACATCATCCATGTTTTCATCAAAATTTTTATTAGCCTCATCAACGTTTTTGACCAGGTTATCAAGCGCTTCCTTTACCATCTGCTGAACATGAACGGCCACCCTTTTCGCCTCCCGGGCCGCCAGTTCCTCGTTGGTTTCCTTTGCCAACATAACCGCCGCCGCTTGAACTGTTCCGGAATTCCAGGCGCTAGGTCCGCCCATGCCCCGGCGTACCTGGCTTGCTATCGTCCCGGTAATACCATTCGCCGCGGCAAAGGCTGTTTCCAAATTTATAATCCCCGTACTGTTCAGTAACTGCCGCAGGGTTTTTTCCGCTTCTTCCGTACTATTAACAAGGCTCATACCCGCCGGATCCCGGGTATCCATTCTGCGAATCATCATTTCCGCTTCAGAGCCGACCATGGCCAGCATGGTTTCGGAAGCGGTATTGTGAGCCGCTTCGGCGGCCAGATCCACCCATCGGGCCTTGTCTTCAAGCCCCGCAAGATAAGCGGCAGCCCAGGTTTCGTTGACCCGTTTGTATTCTTCATTAAAATCTTTTATCCACCGGGCATAAGACTCCTGCATGGTTGTTATTCCTGTTTTCCAATCGATCCTTCCCCGTTCAAGGATAAGATTTGACGCCTCCATCCAGGAACGGTACTTCTCCTGAAGATCATAACGCTGTATATCCCATTCCAGTTCCCTTGCCGCAAGTTCCGCGTTATACCTTGCCGAATACGCCCGTTGTATCAGTCCGGTTAATTCTTCGGCAAGTCCGATATATTCGGTTTTATAACCGGTACCATTTTCCATAATTCCGCTTAAATCACGCATAATGGTTTGTTCAAGATTTTCCAAATGGGTTTTTCGCGCCGGTGTTTTATATCCATAGGCAGATACGGCGGCCGTATTCAGTTCCTTCATATCCGCCTCGCCTTCAACAAACGCGGCAAAAACCTCACGGTAAGTCGTTTCGTTTTTCAGCCTGATTTGTTCGTCCTCAATCCATGCCTGTTCAAAATTTCTTTTGTCATCCTCCTTTTTGTTTTTGCTCCACCGGCTCAATTCTTTTATGGCTTCAACGGCATTATTATAGGAACCGCCTGTATCCTTTTCCATTTCCGACCAGTAGTTTTTAAGTTTCTTTATTTCCTCATAATTAAGCCCCCCGGAAAGCAACAAGGCGCTTTCTATATTGTTCCAGCCGATTTTTTTATTCCCCCCTTCCATACCGCTTAACCGGGCCAGGGTATTACAGGAATTACTATATATTCCCAAATAAGCGTTTAAAGATTCAAGGGTCATTCCCAATCCAACCCGGGATTTCTCTACCATTTCGTTTATCTGAGAAAGAGCAGGGGTAACGTGATTCGCGGTGGCACGTATTTTATCGAGTCCTTTTTGATAAAAATGCCTGGCAATCGGAATTTTTAACTTTCCCTTGAGCCTTGATTTTTCATTGTTTAGTTTTGTCATGAGGTTTATATATTCGTTCTGCTCCGATATATAAGAGAACCCCTTGGAATCTCTACCGCCGTTTCCAAGGATCGTTAAAATCGTATAAAATTCAAGATCCGCTTTTTCTTCGGCACTCAACAGATCCCAGGCGTTCTTCTGTGCCGCCGCCAATCCCCCGGACCTATAGGACCCCGCGATTGTATAAACCCGCGTATCCTCCATGAACCCGCCGTACACTACAGGCATCATCCCCAGATTCTCATCTTTGTTTAGCGCTTCAGCGGGACTATACCAGTCCGCCATGTTTTTAAGTGTCGTATTATGAGCGATTAACTGGCTTAGGAGGTAATCCCGGGCTAATCCCCATTGGCTGTATTTATTAGCATCCGTATCAACTTTATACTTGACCATGTTTGCGCTTAACTGCCTTAACGCTTCCTCAAATCGAGAAACCATATTTGCCTCAAACCCCGTATTTCCCCGGGGTTCAAAAAAATCCTGTAACATCCCGGCCTGTCCGTTGGTCATTTCTTGGATTTGGAAGGAACTGTTATAAGCAAAACAGAGTCTGCCGTTTTTAATTTGTATTAAATCCATTAACTGCCATTCGCTCTTATCACCCGGCGGCTGATAGGCCGGCGGATAATTTATGGAAACGCCCAATTCGGCCAAGTACCGTTGATAATTATCATAGTAGGTGTTGTTTTTTTGTTTTTCTTTAGCAATCGCGTCTTCAAGCGAACCGAGGGCTTTTACGGATAATAACATCCGTTGAAAACTCTCTTTGTAATTGTTGTATAATGTTTCATACTCATTGTCCGCGTAAGGCCTTTTTTCCTCTTTTTCGTATAATCCGGCCAGGGCATTCAGGGCTGCCGAAGCCCGTTCATACCGTTCATTGCTATACGACAGATCCTCATAAGGTTTTTTATAGTTTAGGGTGAATTCACCGGCGCCGGGATTGTTGTCCAAATAAGCGGTACTTGCCCATCTTCGGATCGCATCTTGTGTTTCATAGGCGGCCCTGGTGTCCTCAAGAAGGACATAATCTTTCTTAACCCTGTTGTAAATTTCGTCATATACCGATCCGGCGGAAGCAAAGTCCGATGCCGCGTTTCCATAGGCGGCGGCTTTAAGATTATACGCATCCTGGAGGGTTATAATTTCATCGGATGTTTTTTCAAGTTCCGCTTTGATTTTGGCGCTGCTCTGTTTTGAAGCGGTATACCCCATGCCGAGTTGTTCAATTTCTTTTTCCAGGGAAGCGGCAAGGGTATGGTTTTTTTGAAATTCACCGGATTCCATATAATAGTTGTCATAAAGAACATAATCCACGGTTTTTATTAACCCTTCGTCCCAATCAAGAAGGGGATTGTCCTGATATTTTTTTATCCCGGCCCGTATGTCTTCGTCCTCTGCCGGATCTTGGGCGTTCATAAACATCCGGAGGGCATAATTAAGCCTTTGGGTGTCCTGGGCCGCTTTTTCATAGGTATCCGCAAGAACACCTTCCCGCCAATTTTTAGCGCCTTTTATTCCGCTATATGTTCCTTCAGGATCCCCCTGAATACCCGGGGTTGCTTTCTTATCTTCGTTGCCGCTCCGGTTATTATAGTCTTCAAGAAAACCGGCATCCAAAAATTGCCGCCAATGGCTTCTCCCTTCCCCTTCGGCGTCACCTATGGTTTTATTCATATCCTCATAGGCCTTTAACAGGGCATATTCATAATCCAAACATTCCTGACGCCCGGACAGGGCATCAAAAATAAGGGGTAATTCCCGGTTTATGATTTCATAAAAATAATCATACCCCTGTGTTTCATCAATGGAACGGTCATCCCATTGACCGGACTGTACGTACCAAACCGCTTCATCCACGGATTTTTTCCGTATCTCCTCATCGGCATATCCGTGGCGTACTAAAGCCATGGCCGTTAAGGCATCCCGTAGGGCAGCCTCATCGTTAAAGGCGCCGGTACCGTATTGTTTCGCCAGGTCCCGGCCGATTCTTTTTATGGCTTCCTCTTCAACGGCGGCTTTATCAATATAGGTAAATAGATCCGGCGGCAGTTGTAAAGCGGCGCTTAAAACCATGGCGCTCCCCGGATTGGCATAGAGCAGGGTGTCCGCCACAAGCTGTACCGCCTGAGATTGTTTTTTGACGGCTTCTATTTCATTCTTTACGGCGCCGCTGGAACCGGTGATACTGCCGTTGATATAAATTGTTTTGGCCGCCATATAGGCAATAAAAGACTCCTGCCACGTTTGTATCTCGACTTTGATCCATTGGGGCAGTGAATCAAGTTGTCCGTTCAATTTGAATAAAAAATTTGCGAGGTTATGGGTTAGGGATCCTTCCATCCCGGCAAGGGCGGTTCCCATGGATTTTATGCCGGGAAGAAACGTATCGTTCAGGCTGACGCCGTAGGACTTAAAAAGTTCCCCCGTCTTTTGTAAACCCCGAAGCCCCATTTCCCGTATCACCGGAGCGGCTTGCGGGCCGGTGATTTGATACGCCGTTAATAAGCCCCGGCTCCGGGCGGCCGCGGTCATCTCGGCTTCTAAAAAACCGTACCCGACGGCTTTTCCCGATTGAGTAACAAAACAGGAGCCCCCGTTCAAAAACCACGCGACGATTCCCTCGGATTGGCCGGCGTTTTCCAGGGCCTCGTAATAATCCGCGGCACTACCCGCTTCGACAGACTCAAGGAGGCGCTGAAATTCTTTTAATATGCCGAGAATCTTCGCGGCATCCGAAGAACCGGCAAAACAAAAGGTTGATAATAATTTTGCCCGATCCCCTCCCGCGCTTTCCCCTAAAAAACAGGACAAACCTTCCGTCTCCAGGGCAAGACGGGCTTTTAATAAGGCCCGGGCATCCCGTTCAACATCGTTATTGAGGCTGGCTTCAAGTCCCAGCCGATCAAAAATTTCCTGTTCCATAACATCCGGTTCATAACCCCGGGCGCTGAAATACCAATCCCTGGTTGAATTACAGGCTAAAAGATCCAGGGCCTTCATCCTGGTTTCTACCTGAACCTGGGCCTGGGCTTTTGCCGTTTTTGTCATGGCACAGATCAGTTTGTTATATTGTTCCTGAATCTCCCCCTGATCCGCCGCCGGGGCATCGGCAAGGGCTTCTTTTTTTTTCAATAACAGATCTTCAATAAGGGCATAAAACGGATCATCCCCTTCAAGACCAAACCCGTCAATAACATCCGGTATGGTATGATAAGCCTCAAAAACATTGATATTTGAAACAGCCTCCATCAAATCGGCCAGGGATTTTCCAATCTCGTCGTCCCCCAAAATAAGCTGCTTTAGCATTTGTCCGGTAGTTTCAAGTTCCTGGGCAAATCCAAGTTCATGGGCCCGTTCAAGATACCGGACATATATCGCATCCTCCCCTTCGGCGGCGAACAAATGGTATTTCCGGAGCAATTCTTCATATTTTGATACCAGTTCATCCAGGACAAAATCATTGCGCCCGGCGGCATACGCGGCCATGATTATCGCATAGGCCTGGTTTTTTTCTTCCAGTTTGTTCTCCGCGTCCCGCAGCGCGGCGGCCGCGTTACTCATGGATTCCTGGGCTTCTTTTACCCCGATTCCCGCGGCGCTTAACCGGGACAACGCCGCTTCATAAGCGCCGAGGGCATCATCATAGGATTGTTTCGCCCGCTCCCATGCCTTAACGCCTTCACTATCGGTCATGCGTCCGGCGCTTAATTCTTCCGCGTAGGAAACTACCGCTTCGGCGATGGTTTTTCGTTTCTCCCAATAACCGGCCGCCGCTTTTGCCCGGATGAGTTCTATCTGATATTCGTCCAGATTGAAATCCTCACTTGCCGCGCCTTCGGCTAAGATATCCGTGAGGGCGCCGGTCCCCATCACCATATTAAAATCATTAACCAGGGCATCCCGGGCGGCTCTGGCCTTATCGATATAGGAATCATACAGATCAGACCAGTTTTTTAACTCCCGGGCTATTTTAAAAGAATTACTCAGGGGTATTCCCAACCTTTCTAATTGTTCAATCGCTTCTTTCTCCTGGGCTTTACTTTTCCTTCCGTTTATAATATCTTTTATCAGCAGACTCATCCGGTCCCCGGAGCCATACCGCTGTTCGCAGACGGCCAAAATCGTTTGCCAATAACCGGTGAGTTCCCCGGATATCCATGAGGAAAACCCTCCTCCCGCAAGAGCAGGGGCGTTCTTTTTAACGTATTGACTGAGCCAGAAATTGACGTTCTCCTGGGCCCCGGCCACAACGGCGCCGCAGGTGATGTAGGTGTCCACCCAGGCTTTAGCCCGTCCCGCCCCGGCCTCGGTCCTGATCACAAGATCCCGTTCAAATTCGGCCCTTGCTCCGGCGATTGCGGCTTCAAGATTCTCCGACGCCCGTTTGAAAATCGCCGCCCCCGACTCAAAAAGGGTTTTTGCTTTTGCTTCCCAATTACGCCTTTCCTTTTCAAGCCGGTTAAAGGCGTTACTCCAGGCTTCTTCCCCCGCCAAATAATATTGCCCCGCTTCCTGTTCCCATTCGATACGGCGTACAAAAAACCGCTCCTCCGCATCCGCCCATGCTTTAAGGCCCCGCTCAAATTGTTCCCGGTAGGCTTCAAGCCATTCGGATCCGGCGAGGGCCAAATCGCCGTTACCGGTTTCAGCCGCCTCTATCCGGGTTTCCAGAGCGGTTATTCCCTGGGTACAGAGGGCTTCGGTTTCCTCTATCAGCCGGGCGGTAACCATGGCCGCCGCTTCTTCATCACTTTTTTTCCGTAAGCTCCACACGTCCCCGGTTCTTTGGGCAACAAAAATCCGTTCTTCCCGGGCAACCAGGGCTTCAAATTCCCTCCGCCTGTCCGATACCGCGTTAGCGGTCATATTCCGAAGTTTTTTTTCAAAGGCGTCCCGATCCGCTTCGGGGATATAATCCAGGAGTTCAGGAAACAAGGAGGCTAGGCGGGCCTCATATTGGGTCGTAACGGAATTGATAATTTTTTCCGCGTTTTCCCGCCACTGCTTTTGATCCTCCTCCGGAGACCCCGCTGTTTCGCCGGGACGTATCACCAGGGGATCGCCGGTTTCCTCATCATAACGGATCTCTCCCTTTTCATCCAAATGATACATAAACCGCAAATTGGTTTCCCTGATCTCCTGAACCGAATCCTCCAACTGTTCCACCATGCCGGTATTAAAAAAACGCCTCAGAAGCCATTGGGTAAAACGGTTCTCTACCTCCGCCTCACTCCAGGCTCTAATGGTTTCCCCCGCCGCCTCAAGGAGGGCCCGGTCTTCGTAAAGTTCCGCGGCGGCCAGTTCCCAGGCATTCCGGGCCATAACCATTCCCCGCCGGGCTTCGGCCATCCATTGTTCAGGGTTGACCTCCCGGTCCGCTCTTTGAAAATGATACTCAAAGGCCCCGGAATTAAAACCCAGGATGTCCGGTTTTGTCTCGCCGGAAAAAACACTCATACAAAAACCCAGGAACATCACCGCCGGGGTGATCCTTTTGAAAAAGAAATAAAAAGGTACTGCCGTCATTTTTGGCCTCGTGAAAGAGAACCTCTATTCCGCACAAGCGGAATTTCTTTCCTTATCCGGCGGTTTCAAAACTTCAGTCTTGAAACCGCTGTCCTTTATAGGGTGAGCTTGTTCCAAAACTAATTTACTGTGCGCTAACGCGCACGGCTTTGGAACAGCCTCAACTTATACATCCGTTCCTGAATTTGATATTCCGGACGGTTTTAGCTCAACCTGATTTTAGGAGTTTTGCATCATGTCTCTACAGTTTGACCAGGATCGAATAACAAAACGCATAAAGGAGAGTCTTGGTAAAATATACGCTGAGGCGGATCCTGCTGTTTTGAATCAGTATCGTGACGTAATCAAAAAGGAAGTTTCGTTTTTCAAACGCTCATATTTTGCCGCGTATCTTCTTATGGAGCTGGATCAACAGGGCGGCGGAAAACGTTACGGCGGCACCGGACGGAACGGGCGCCCTTACCGGGAAAATCCGGCCTATGGTTATAAATACGGAGACGGCTCCGATGCCGCCGGGGAGGGACAAAAAGGCGATTATCCCCTGGCGGAGGAGGATTCGGTAAAGCTGTTTTTCGGCGCGGGCCGAAGCAGGAAAGTATTCCCCCGCGAAATTCTGGGGCTTATCATCTCGAAAACCTCTACCGCCAAAGAGGATATCGGCGCGATACGGATTCTGGATAATTATTCCTTCGTACAAGTCCGCAATACCGTGGCGGACGATATTATCAATAATTTGAACGGGAGTGTATTCCGGGGAAGGCCCCTGGTGGTAAATTTTGCCCGGATAAAGAAAGATGCCGGACAGTCTCCTGATGGGGAAAACCGGTGGGACGACGGTTCCGGTGATAACGCTTCCCCAGAATACGATTCGGGCGGCATCGGGACCGGGGATTTTTCCACTGGAAATTCGCCCGCCGGAAAACCGCCGGCCGGAGATTCGTCAGATGAGGACGAGAATGGCGATACAAAAGGCGTTTAGGGCTATTCCCGCGAGAAGCAGCGCCCAGGAGATAATTTCAAGCGTATAGGCCTTTCGGTTAAACAGCGGGGCGAGTCTTTCGGGATTTCCGGGAACCGCGACATAGGGCGCAAAAACATCCCGGGGAGGCGCCGGCAGGGCTTCTTCCCCGGCGCCGGTCTTGTCTCCGGTTCCCGCGCTGGCGGGAACGCCGAAAACATACCAG
>JAIRMO010000106.1 GCA_031258625.1 Spirochaetaceae bacterium
CTAATCCATCTCCCCGGGACTTGCAAACAAGGGCGTTCTCCCGGGCATGTTACCCGGAAGCCCGCCCCGCCCGCCTTTTTCCCATCCCGCCAATATCTTCCGCCGGGACCCGGCCATCCCCCTGATTACCCCGCGTTTTTTCATTGGACGCCAGGGCACCGGCGTTTACTTTGAAATTGCCAAAAAATAACCAGGATTGAAGCAATTTTTACCGCCAGGTCGAAGAAGTCGAAAAAGTTTTACTCAGAAAATCCCTTTTTTTCTTCCTTTTTCGACTTATTCGACGTTGTGGTGAATTTTTTTGCTCTAGTATTCTGGTTTTAAGAGGATTTTGGAACTGAAAAAAGTAAACGCCGATGCCCTGACCCGCTGGCGGGTACGATTGACTAATCAATTAATTGCGTGATAGTCTATATTTTTATGCTGTTACCTATTAAACGTTTTGGTCCTCTTAGTTTTTACCGGGAAACCCTGAGTATTGCCTTACCTGTCATGCTGCAGCAGTTTATCATGAGTATGGTGTCCCTGATCGACAATTTTATGGTCGCCGGTCTTGGAGACGTCAGCATGGCGGCGGTGAACGTAGCGAATCAGATCAACTTTATTTTTATCGTGGTGATTAACGCTATTTGCGGCGCCGGGGGGATTTACCTCGCCCAATTCAAAGGCGCCGGCGATGACGAGGGGATGCGGCACGCCTACCGGTTCAAGGTGATATTTGCCTTATCTGTTTCGATCCTTTATTTTATCCTTTGCTGGACAATTCCCTCGGCCATGATCGTCATGATGACCATGGGAAACGCCGCCCAGGATAAAATTGTGGTCATCGGTTCAAATTATCTGCGGCTTACCTCTTTTACCCTGGTCCCCCTGGCGATTTCCGCGGTCATCGGCAGTTCTTTCCGTGAAATCGGGCTGCCGAAAATTCCCCTCATCTTTTCAGCCGCCGCTACCCTGATAAATACCACGGGAAACTGGTTCCTTATCTACGGTAACCTGGGAGCGCCCCGGCTTGAGGTTTCAGGAGCTGCGGTCGCCACGATCATTGCCCGGATTTTTGAGTTGACGATGCTGCTCCTCTATATAAAACAGAACCACACCCCCTTTTACGCGAAATGGAAGACCCTGTTCCACATGGACAAACACCTTATCCGGACCATCCTGTCAAAATCGGCGATGATGTTCCTTTCCGAAGCATCCTGGATCAGTTCCGAAACAATTATGACCGCCCTGTACAACGGACGGGGCGGGGCCGAGGTCGTGGCGGGGATGGCCGCGGGCTGGACCATCGCCAATATATTTTTCCTCCTTTTTGGCGGAATCTGGACCGCCGCCGCGGTAGTGGTGGGGGGAAGCCTGGGGGCGGGCAAATTGGATGAGGCCCGGATCAAGGCGGAATGGCTCAAATCAGGGGCGGTGATGGCGGGATGTTTTGCCTCGGTGGCGGGGGCCGTCCTGGCCACCATCCTCATCCCCCTGGTATTCACCAACCTCACCGCCCCGGCCCGGGGGATTAGCCTCGGGCTCGTGTATGTGATCCTCTTTTATTTGCCCCTCTGGTGCCTGCTCAACGCCCAGTTCGCCATTTCCCGGGCCGGGGGGGATACCGCCATGGGTATGTACGCCGATGTTTCGGTGAATACCCTGCTGTTTGTTCCCGGCGCTTTTCTTCTGGCCCTCTGTACCTCCCTGGAACCGGTGGTGATGTTCGCCATCCTCAAGGTGAGCGATATCGCAAAGTACCTCGTGGCCCGGCATTTCTTTAAGAAGGAACGGTGGGTTCGGAACCTGGCCAAGGAGAACCGGCGGATAAGAAAGGACGTTCCGGCCCTATAACTGCTCGCGGGACATTCGTTCCATGAGCATTTTTTCTATATCCCCCTCCCGTATGCCGGCGGTAAGTTCCACCTCATGGCCGGTACGGAAGAAGAAGAGCCAGGCCCGGACCGGTTTGCCGAAGATGTCCCCCGCCGCCCGGGCGTACACCGCGAGCTGCCCCCGGTGGCGGTCCGCTTCTTCGGTCCGGTCGGTTTTAAAATCCACCACCTGGATGGCCCCGTCCCATTCAAAAAGCACGTCGATCCGGCCGGTGATGGTGAAGGTCCGTTCCCCGACCGTTGCGGAGGTGATGACCGGGAATTCCGTTTCCCGGTATGCCGCCTGTAGGCTCCGCCGTCCCAGGGCCGAGGCAAAAAAACGGTCCCCCATCTCCTGGGCGGCGGCCTGAATACGCGCGGCGTTTTTTTCATCCAGTCCGGCAAGCAGCCTGAGGGCGGGCTTCCCGCCTGAAAACCGGGCCTCCACAAAACCGTGAACCAGGGCGCCGAAATCAGCGGGGCCGAGGCCCGCCTTTTTGAGGAGCCGGCTGAGGTCGTCCTCCTCCTCCCCGGCGCGATCCCGCCCCCCCTCCTCCGGGTAGCGGAGGCTGCTCGCGGGGATAAGGGAAGGGGCCGGGGGCGGTTCGGCGATAAGCCCCGCCCGGGCATAAAAGGCAGCGGCGGCCTCCGCCGCTGCCTCCGGGGAAACCGGCGGCCCCCCGCCGGTCCCGCCGGAACCCCGGCTGAGTTCCTGAAGTTCCCGCCTGGACACCACGGGAATGGTCCTGATTGAAAAAGGCGGCCCTGTAGGCCCTTCCGCCTGGGCCAGGACCGGGAGGAGCAGGTCAAAAAAACTGACCGCGGGGCCGGTTTCCTTTTTTGCCCAAAGCCGGACCAGCCGCTCCTTTATGGATTCCGGGGTATATCCCCCGTTTTCCGGATCAAAATCCTCTTTCTCTTCCTTAGTCCGCTCCGGAAGGGTGGCGGTTAGAAAGAGGGCGCTTTCCGCCCTGGTCATGGCCACATAGAGGAGCCGTCGCAGTTCGGCGGTGTTTTTTTCCGCCTCTTCCTCCTTTTGGCGGTTAAAAAAATAATTACCGCTGTTTCCCGGCAGTTCTTCCGCCTGGGGCAGGTTCATGGTGATGCCGAATTGTTCGCTCCAATAGGCCGGCTGGGGATTGGTATGATACGCCCCCCGGCTGCCGCAGCCATACACAAAAACCACGGGGAATTCCAGGCCCTTGCTTTTGTGGATCGACATGATCCGCACCCCCCCGGTCCCTTCCGCCGGAACATCCGGATCGTCGAGCTTTTCCTCCCCCTCCAGGAGTCCCTCCAGGTAATCGACAAAATCCACCAGGGTTTCCCCCTGAATTTCGCTGATCCGGGCCAGTTCAAAAAACAGATCGAACAACTCCCCGTAAATCTGGGAAGCGGCCGACCAGGTCGTTTCGTACCGGTACCCCGCTTCGTACCATAGGGCGGTCAACAAGCCGGTCAGGGGCAGGGTCCGGGCCGCTTCGGCCATGGCCTGGTACCATCTCCGGGCCTGCCGGTAACGGGGTAGCTCCTCCGGGGGAAGCCGGCTGTCCAGGGCTTCGTCAAAGGGAAGGCCCCCCGGATCCAGCATGCACACCGAAAGGGTGAGGTCGCTTAACCGCATAAAGGGGGAACGGATCAGGGCAGCGTAGGCGATCCGGTCCGCGGGGTACACCAAAAGCCGCAGCAGGTTATAGAGGTCGTTTATGGGGGCGTCGGTAAAAAGCCCCGTGGGTTTGTCCGCGGTAAAGGGTATGTTGAAGGCCTTACATTGTTTTTCCAGGGAGGTCTGATGGGTATAGGACCGCTGGAGGATTGCGAAATCGCCATAGCCGCAGGGCCGAGCAGCCCCCTGGTCCCGATCCGCAATAGGGTAACCCGAATCAACCATCTCCCGAATCCGGGCGGCAATAAAAGCCGCCTCCAGGTCCGAAGAAGAAAGCCCCCCGGGATCATCCGGGGACATCCGGTCCTTATCCAGAAAACAAAAAGAAACCGGCGGCTCTTCCCGGTCCCGGGGATCGACGGTCCGGGACGGGGAGGGGTAGATCCGGCTGTAGGCGGCTTCAAATTCCGGGAGATCCTCCGGGGGGAGAAATACCCCCGGAGCCGGGGGACCGGCCGCAGCATCCCCGGACGGGTCCGGCCCAAGGCCCCCGAAAATAAAATTAAAGGCCCCGACGAGGAAGGGGGCGGACCGGTAATTGTGGATCAGGCTGAGGCCGCGGTTATCCCCGGAAGCGCCGGAAAGGATCCGGGAGAGGCTGCGGAACACCGAAACATCCGCCCCCCGGAAGCGGTAAATCGACTGTTTTTCATCCCCCACAAAAAAGAGCTTGTCCGGGCAAAGTTCCTCCGGCCCGGGGATCCCCGGCTCCATCCTGCCGGGATCTTCGGCAAGTAAAAAAATCAAATCCCGCTGTAACCCGTTGTTGTCCTGAAACTCGTCGATCATTATCGCCCGGAACATCTCCTTATACACCCTTCGGATGTCGGGATACCGGGCCAGGGCGTCCACCGCGAGGCAGGCGACATCCCGGAAACTGAGGAGCCCCGCTTCCCGCTTCCGCCGGTTGAGCCGGCCCTGAAACTCCTCCGCCAGGGGGAACACCCCGGCGATGATCCCGCTCTGGAGGGCCATATTGGCCAGGGATTCCAACTCCCCGTAGAGGCGGTTCCTGAGCTCGTTGAGATTTTCTTTAAGAAGGGCAAACTCCGTCCCGTTGCCCCCCTGGTGGCTTTGGGATTTTAAATTAAAGAGGTATTCAAAATACCGCCGTATCTCCCGGCCCCGGGCTTCCCCGGGCTTCCCCGGATTTTCCCCCGCGGCGTTATCCAAAAAACCGTTCTCTTTCAGTAAACCCCGGATGTCCGGGGCCGGGGGCAGGGGCCCGGTCAGGGCGCCGGTAATTCTCAGATAAAAACTGTTGGTTTTTTTGGCGATCCCCGCCAGTTCTTGCCGGATAGCGGCGGTCAGGTCCCGTACTTCCCCGGTCTTTTTGCCCCATTGCCGGAGGAGTTCCTCCCCCTGGGCCTTTTTAAAGGAGCTAAAATCCAGGGGATTACTGATGGGGCTGTGGGCAACCATAATCCCGGCGAAAAATTCCTCCGCCAGGACCCGGATCTTCCGGTCCGCCATCAAAAGTT
Source organism: Spirochaetaceae bacterium (assembly GCA_031258625.1). Classification (GTDB taxonomy): domain Bacteria; phylum Spirochaetota; class Spirochaetia; order Treponematales; family Breznakiellaceae; genus JAIRMO01. The sequence continues at coordinate 5,004 of JAIRMO010000106.1, forward strand.
GAAGGGCCGGGTTGTCCCGGTGGTTCAGCACAAAGGGCAGGGCCGCGTCCCGGGCGAGTTTCCGCACCCCCCCGTCATCAATAACAAAGTCAGGACTGATGCCGTAACGCCGGGCCGCGGTACGGGCAATTCGGGCGCAAAAAGAATCCAGAGTGGAGATGCGGGCCTGATGAAAATCCCGGATCCCCCGGCAGGCTTCGCTGTTATCCCGGCACGCCGCGAGCAGGTTATAGATGCGGCTGTACATGGTGTTTACCGCTTTATTGGTAAAGGTGAGGGTGAGAATTTCCCCCACCCGATAGCCCCGCTCCATCACCAGCCAGGCATACCGGGCGGCCAGGACCTTGGTCTTGCCGGAACCCGCCCCGGCGGCGACCACCACGTTGGTTTTTGCCGTGGCCGCTTCCCGCTGTTCCCGGTCAAGTTCCGCAAGATTATCCGCACTATTATCGGCCATGTTTTTTCTCCCGGGGGTTCAGCGAAAAGGTGGTACGGCAAACGGTTTTATACCCACAGTCCAGACATCTTTGAAAATCCACTTCCCCGGGGGAAAAATCCAGGGAATTTACGGAGGCGGCAAATTCTTTCACCCGGGTTTTAAAGGCCTCCAGGGTCTCCTGATAGGCTTCCCGGGTATGGCCTCTTTTTCGGCCCGGTGACCCGATGACCGCCGTCACCTCCCGTTGATTGATACTCAGAAAAAAGGCCCCTTCCACGGTACGGCCGGTTTTTTCCTCGTAGAGGCTGACGTACATGGGCATTTGAAAATCCTCCAGGGGGGAATCTTCGGTGTGGGTACTGTTCTTTTTTGAAGGGGCGGCGTTGGTCTTGTAATCGATGATCACGGGCTCCCCCTCCGGGGAAAGGGAGATCCGGTCGAGCCTTCCGTTAAAGAGGATGTTACCGGTAACAAATTCCAGGGGATATTCCAGTTCCGCCACGGCGTATCCGGGGAAATAGGCCGCCTCAATTTCCAGGAGCCCCCCCAGCCTTTGGGCGATAGCCGCGGACTGGGATACGAGGAGGGGTACCGCCAGGGGCCCCTGAAAGGCGGGGTAATGCCGGGCCGCCTCATCGGTGTACCCGCGGAGCCATTCCCGGTATTTCGGTATATGATCGGCGGTAAACACCCGGTCCGCTTCACGGATCCGGGCGAAGAGGTTTTTGAGGATCTCGTGGTACAATAAACCCAGGGAGGCGTCGTCCAGGAGTTTTGCCTCCGGGGAAAACCCCGTGACGGCAAAGATCTTGCCGTAGAGCCAATAGAGGGGGCAATAAAAAAAGGTGTTCAGATCCGTGGCGGAGACTCTAAGGCAGTCCCCGGCCTCACGGTTTTTTTGTACCGCCCCGATCCGTTCCCGGAGCATCCGGGCGCAGGCCCCCCGGGCGGGAAAGGGTTCCCGGAGGATGTTGAAGGACGGGTTCCCCGCTCCGCATAGGGTGGACCGCCAGGTATCAAACCCCTTTTTTTGCAGGGGGAAAAGCCTGGGGGGGAATTGGGGGGACCCCGGGGGCCGGCCCGGCCCGGCCGAAACATACCCGTTCCCGGCCCACCAGTCCCGTTCCCGCGCCCAGGGGTCCTCCCCGGAGGACGGCGGGGCCTCAAGGCTGCCGGCGAAAAAGCTATGGGGTATGGCCCAGCCGGAAAAGGCCCGTTCCGAAGCGCTGAACCGGGTTATGGGGGTAAAGGCCCCCTGAGGCTCAAGCTGATAAAGCCGGAAAAAAGCCGGAGAAGCGTCCGCATCGGACAGCCCCAATTTTTCCCGTTTGTCTTGGCGCAAAAAACCAAGGGGTTCGTAGAGTACCGTGGCGGCGCTTTGGGTAACGTTCAGGACGAGGTGGCAGGAAAAGGGGGCCGCCGCGGCAACCCGGTAGGGAAAAACATTCACCCCCGAATCGTGTTGCAGGGGAACGTACTGTTTTTCCCGTAATATATCGAGGTAAAAACCAAAGGGCGATGGGGGAACCAGATCGGGATAGTCCTCCTCAAGCCGGATCAGGGCCGAAAGCTCCTCGATACAACGGGCCAATACCGCGTCTCCCTCATCGGTACAGTTGTCCCGGGAGAGAAAGCCCGGAAATACCGACTCCGGATGGGCCGCCTCGGGGTAGGCCTCCCGGATCCGTTCCGGGCCGGGGGATTTTTCCCAGACCCGTCCCCGGAAAGCAAAATAGCGGTTCCTGATGTCCCTAAAGCTCCGGGAGGCCGCGAGGGATGAGAGGTGGTTTTTCAGCCGCCCATAATAATCTTTAAGCCGCTCCTCCCGGGGGGATCGGCCGAATGCCTCAAGCCAACTGTCCACGGGCCGGCCCCGGTCAATAAACCCCGAAACGCAGTTGTTTTTTATCCCGAATTCTATTAATTCATCATTCCGTTCCGGATCCCCCCAGGGCAGATGTTCGTTGAGGAGCAGGGATTTCAGGGAGGCAAAGGAAAAGTTGTTTTCCACACAGGCATTGATCAGGGAGAACAATTTCCCCGCGCCGTAGTCCGCCAGGGGTTTCCCCGACCGCCGGAGAAAGGGGATGTGGTAGAGGGACAGTTCCCGCAGCAGATAGGGTTCCGTATCCGCAAGCCCCGCCACGCTCACCGCCATATCATCGTAGGGAATCCCCTTTTCTTCGTGGAGCCGGAGGAGTTCCAGGACCGCGCCGCGGATCTCGGCCCGTTGGGAATCATAAAAATACAGGGCCGGGGGCGGTTCCCCGGGGGGCAGACGGACCAGATGGATGGTCGGCTCCCCCTCAAGGAGTTTTGCGTATTCGGAAAAATCTTCGATAGCCTCGGGGAAAAAAACATAATACACCGAAGTCCGGTCCCCCAGGGGCGGTTTTTCCCAGGAGGGTTCAAAAAGCCCGTGTTGTTTGAGGAAACGGGAGTATTCCCTTTCCAGGAGGGCAAAATCCCGGTCTTCGTCATCCGGGACAAACCCCGGGGTTTGAGCCTGCCGGGTCTTGAGCAGGGCCAGGGAGGGGAGGAACCCCGCGATATCTCCGGTAAAGACGGCCCCCTCCCCGGCGAATTCCCGGGGGATGAGGGAACAAAAGGGGAACCCCCCGGTTTCTCCGGCGGTATTGAGGCTCCGGGCGGCTTCGGCGTTTTTTTTAACCAGCCGGTGGGTAAAGAGTTTTCTGATGACCTGGGACACCGGTTTTTGATCCCCCGGCCCCTCCCGGATGGCCCGTTCTTTGAACCGGTCCCAGGCGAGGAAACGGTTGACCGCCACGGAACGCTCCCCGGTAAAGGCGCAGACCTTCCGTGCCCAGGCCGAAGAAGCGGTTTCCGAAGGAAAAACAAAACGGCTGTTTTGTTTTTTTATTTCCCGGGAAATAATTTCCAAGACCTGGTTCATCCGAGTGCCTCGATGGTATGGGAGGGTTTCCCAAACTTCAGTTTTGGGAAACCCCCGGCTCGTATCCGGTTAGTTAAAGGCCGGGCGCCAGGCGCTGGGGTTTCCGGGACCGACCCATTGGTTAAGGGCAAAACCGGCCTTGAGGCTGCCGGTGATAAACCGTTTAGCCAGGGTTATGGAGTCGTATACCGAAAGCCCCCGGGCTAAACCCGCAGCAATCGCCGCCGCGGTGGTACATCCCGCTCCGTGGGTCCAGGCGGTCTTTATCAGGGTGTCTTCCAGGGTTTTAAAATCCTTTCCGTCAAAAAAAACATCCAGCGCCGTGGCCGCCCCCGGAAGTTTTGCCCCTCCCTTAATAAACACGGTCCGGGCCCCCTTATCCGCGATAATCCGGGCCGCCTCCTTCATCTGTTCCGGGGTGGAGATTTCCTTTAGCCCCGAAAGCTGGGCCGCCTCAAACAAATTGGGGGTTACCACCGCCGCCAGGGGGAGTAATTTTTTCTCCAGGGCCTGGTTTAACTCCGGGTTGAGGACCTCCCCGGCCCCTTTACAGACCATCACCGGATCGAGGACATAATTCTTTATACCAAAGGTCTCAATATATTCCCGGGTTAATTCCACCGCGTAAAACGTACCGAGCATACCGGATTTCGCCGCGGCAACCCCCACGCCCTTAAAAACCGTGTCCAACTGGGCCCGCAGGGC
>JAIRMO010000130.1 GCA_031258625.1 Spirochaetaceae bacterium
CGAAATCCTTATCCAAGGCATGGGGAATCCCTGCGGCTTTACCGGCTTGGTTATGATTCCCGCCGCCGGCGGCATGACCGTACTGGGCATACCCATCCCGGGGGGTTCCGGTCTGGGAAGCGGTCTTTCTCCCCCCTGATCCACCGGAAAGATAGTCATTTAACTCTTCAAAAGCCGCTTCAACATCCGGATCCTGAAAGGATGACCGCCATTTTTCGGTGGAATGACCAAAAACATGGTCGTCCTCATCGTGGAGATAACTTTTGATAATAGTTTCAATCCGATCAAAAAACCCCATACGTTCAATATATCTGTTATTACAAAAAATGTGCAGTAGGCGCTTGACCGTAATTCCCAATTCAAACAGGCCAAAGAGAAACCGCCTGAAAGATTTTTCGGGTGTCTTTTCCTTCCTTGAACTACTTGAAAAAAGCTCCCCCGGCGGATATGATTGTATGCGAAGGGTTCATGGGTATGTACCCTGAGACAAATACCTTCCCAAAACAACATACCTCGCCTTTAAGGGCGAGGTTGTTGATTGTTTTAAGGATCCTCTATGAAGCTGAGTCAAACCTTTATTCCCACCCTGCGGGAAGTCCCCGCTGATGCCCTTATCGCAAGCCACCGGTTGATGTTCCGTTCGGGGATGCTCCGAAAACTTTCCAACGGCCTTTTTGTCTATCTGCCCTTGGGACTCCGCTCCTTCCGGAAGGTGGAACGGATCATCCGGGAGGAGATGGACGCCATCGGTTCCCTGGAGATCAAGCCCACGGTGGTGGTTCCCGGTGATTTATGGAAGGAATCGGGCCGATGGGAGACCATGGGGGAGGCGCTGCTCCGGGTAAAGAACCGGCTGGGGACGGACTTTGTGGTATCCCCCACGGCGGAAGAGGCCTTCACCGCTCTGGTCCGGGAGGATCTTTCCAGTTACCGCCAGCTTCCGTTAAGCCTCTATCAGATCAACACCAAATACCGGGACGAGATCCGTCCCCGTTACGGGGTGATGCGGGGACGGGAATTCGTCATGAAGGACGCCTATTCTTTCCATACCGGCGAGGACAGCCTGGATGAAACCTACAAGGCCATGGGCCGGGCCTACCGGCGGATCTTTAAGCGCTGCGGCCTTACGGTGATCCCCGTGCGGGCGGATTCGGGGGCCATGGGGGGGAGCGGTTCCGAGGAATTTATGGTGGAGAGCGAGATCGGGGATAATACCCTGCTCCTCTGCCGGGCCTGCGATTACGCGGCCAATGTGGAAAAAGCCTCCTGTAAACCCGACTGGGCCGGGGGTGAAGGGGGGGGCCCCTCCCCGGAAGCCGCCCGGGCCGCCGCGGCCATCGAAAAAATCGACACCCCCGAGGTAAAAACTATTGAGGAACTCTGTGGTTTCCTCAAAACCGGCGCGGAACGGTTCATCAAAACCCTGATCTACCGGGCGGTAAATGTGGAACTGGATCTCTCCTCCGCGCCGGGAAATTACCGGGGAGAAAAACGGCCTTCCGGGGAGCAGAGTTACGGGAGGCCTTTTTTGCGGTCCTTATCCGGGGGGATCTCGAGGTTAATGAAATAAAACTCGCTACGGCCCTCAAGGCTTCGGAGGTGGTCCTGGCGGCGGATAGCGATGTGGTGCGCCTTACCGGGGCGCCGGTGGGTTTCGCCGGCCCCGTGGGTCTGGAAGGGATCCCCGTCATCGCCGATCTTTCCGTAACCGCCCTGAATGACGCGGTCGTCGGCGCCCTGGCCAAAGACCTCCACTACACCCATGTTGCCTATGGCCGGGACTTTGTCCCGTGGATGGTCACGGATATCCGTACCGTTAAGGCCGGGGACCGCTGCTCCCTCTGTGGGGGGGAACTTTACGAAAAGAAGGGGAACGAGCTGGGGCACATCTTCAAACTGGGGTATAAGTACACCCGGTCCATGGGGGTGAGCTACCTGGACGAAGCCGGTAAAACCCAGATCCCCACCATGGGCTGTTACGGCATAGGCCTGGACCGGACCTTGGCCAGTGTGATCGAGGAACACCACGATGAGGCGGGGATCATCTGGCCCATGACCGTGGCGCCCTATCAGGTGATCCTCGTCCCCATCAAATACGAGGGGGCCGTCAAGATCGCGGCGGACGGCCTGGTTTCGGCCCTGGAAAACCGCGGGATCGATGTGCTGTTGGACGACCGGAACGAGCGGCCCGGGGTCAAATTCAACGATGCGGACCTCATGGGCATCCCCTACCGGGTGGTACTGGGGGACAAGAACCTGAACCTGGCCCCCTCCATGGTGGAGATCAAACACCGCCGGGACAGGGAAAACCGCCTCGTCGAATTGACCCGGGCTGCGGAGGAACTCACCGGCCTGGTATACGGGGAGTTGGGGGAACTCAACCGGTAGCGGCCGCCGGATGGGCCGCCGCTTACACGGAACGGTTGCGTATCGGTTGATAGTCCTGGTCCATTGGTCGTTGACATATCCTCCAGGAATTCAAAGTTTAAAAAAAAGCTCGTTCAATCTAAAAATGACCAAATGGTTTTGAAGGATATGGTCGTCTTAATTCAATACAGTAACCATTTGGTCCTTTTTTACCAAAATGTCCCTTTTTTGCAGCAATTTTTACTTTTTGGGGAGAGAAAAGACGCCCAAAAAAGTTGTTTACCTGGGGTGGCGGCGGGCAAATAACGGGGGAACCGCTATTTGCCCGGTCGACAGGCGCCTGATAAGCGCACGCTCCAGCGTGTTGACGAAATAAGGCGCTACGGCGTAGGCTCAATAAAGGCCGCTGTTTAGGCCAAGGTATCAGGCCGCCCCCCGGAAATTTTTTTAGGCGTCTTTTCTCTTTATGTCTATTTAAACTTTGAATTGCTGATTATCCTCATAATAACCTTGACAGATCTTTCCAATTGGGTTAATTTAAAAGTGTTTTATAGACTTCATCGAGAGACTAGCTCATCTGGATAGAGCGTCAGCCTCCGGAGCTGAAGGTGGTGGGTTCGAGTCCCGCGTCTCTCAATGGCTTAATTCCTTACCGGATAAGGAATTAACGAAAGGCGAAAGAGTCGGATTTTCTAAAAAGCATGGCGCTGTACATTTATTGTACGTTTATTTTTTATAGACGAGGTGTGCCATGCCGAAGATTACCGGCCCGTTACGGATATAGCGGCAACGCCCTCATTCTTAATGATAGCCAATAAGCGCAAGGCAGGGCCTCCGGGTTTCTTAACCCCTCTTTCCCAGTCTGAAACAAGGTTTTTTGAATTGCCGCTCGAACCCGTCCGGTATCAATTGATGAATATCTATACCTAACCCTGCCCTCTAAAACTGCCGATACTGTTATCGTATGAATGCCCTTGCCGTATTATATGGAGGAAGCCTTTCGGAGGCGGCCTTTGACCACGTATTTTCCGGTAGAAACGCCCTGGATCTTGCCCTGGAAAAGGCCGGAGCCTTTCCGGGGGTGGAGAAAACCATCCTGTTGACGGGGGAAGGCTTTGAACGCCAAGGGAGTTCCGTTGTCCCGGGCCGGGGGAATTTCGAGCTGTGTACCCGGCCGGTATGGACTAAAAAGGTCCTCCTGGATACCCTGGCCGATATCGCCCGGGGGTTTGATCTCACCTATTTTGCCTGGGCGGATTGTCCCCTGCTGGACCCTGTCCTGGCGGGAACCATCAAGGAACGGCATATTCGTTATGGGGCGGAATATTCCTATGCCGACGGCTGGCCCTACGGCTTGGCCCCGGAACTCCTGGCTCCGGGTACGGCGGCAATCCTTTCAAAAATTCTGGGGGATTCCGATGACCCCCTGGAACGGGACGCGGTTTTTTCCGTAATCCAGCGGGACGTCAACTCCTTTGACATAGAGACCGAGATTTCCCCGGTGGATCTACGGCACTATAGGCTGAACCTTACGGCGGATTCAAAACGGAATCTGTTGCTCCTGACCCGCCTGGTTTCAGCGGGACTTTCCGGCGCCCGGGGGGTGGAGGGGATCCTCGCCGAAAATCCCGGATTTCTCAGGACCCTCCCGAATTTTTACCCGATCCAGGTCTCCGGGCCCTGTCCCCAGGAGTGCGAACTTTGTCCCTATCCCCGTCTTGGTCCGCGGGAGGGCTTTCTGGATGTCCCCCAATTTGAATCCCTGCTGGAAAAAATCCTAGACTTCTCCGGGGATGCGGTGATCGATCTTTCCCTCTGGGGGGAATTAGCCCTCCACCCACAGAAGGAGGAGTTGATTCGCCTCGTCCTGGATCGGCCCGGCCTTTCCCTGGTGATTGAAACCTCCGGCATCGGATGGAAGCCGGAAGACCTTGAAGCCTTGGCAACGGAAGCGGCCCGGGCCAAAAAGCGGAAGGCCCCCATGTCCCCCCTTTCATGGATAATTTCCCTGGATGCCCAGGACCCGGAACAATACCGGAAGATCCGGGGATCGGGATATACCGAAGCGGTAGAATGTGCCAAAAAGCTGGTAAGCCTTTTCCCCCGGGACGCCTATGTTCAAGCGGTCCGAATAAAAGGTTTTGAGGATGACATCGAGGGGTTTTACCGGTTCTGGAAAGATGCGGGAGCCCAAATAATTATCCAAAAATACGACAGTTTTTGTGGTTTTCTTCCGGATTTGCGGGCATCCGACCTTTCCCCCATCCGGCGCCGGCCCTGCTGGCACCTGATGCGGGATATGGCCATACTCCTGGACGGGACGGTTCCCCTTTGCCGGGAGGAACTTTCCGGCGGGCGGATCCTGGGAAACGCCTTCCGGGAACCCCTGGAACTTCTTTGGTCCCGGGGAGAAAAATTCTACCGGGAGCAGTGTATTCCGGAATATTCCGGATTGTGTGTGGAGTGTGATGAATACTATACCTACAATTTTTAACGATACCATGCCTTCATATACCGCGGTAGGTGGTATAGAACGGAGCGCGTCCACCGGCCTCTCGGCAATACTCCTCAACCGGGGCGGCAGGTACCCCCGGCGGACCCTGTTTCAGGAACTTGAAAAAATAGGTTTCGACTATATCATTTCCATGGAGGGACCCCAGGAACGGTACGATTTAGAAGAATTATCCGGCCGGTTTCCCTCGGTACGGTTTATCCTCCTCAAAGAAACGATAACTCCCGGAGAACAGATAAACCTGGCGGTTTCCGAATTAACCAGCCCCCTCTTTTTTGTACTTTGGAATGATCTCCGCCTTCTTTATGGGGGAGGGGCGGAAAAAATCGTGGATCGGCTCTTGTGTCCGGAAAACACAACCCCGGGGGATCCAAAAAATACCGGTCAACGGCTTTGTACGGTGCCGGTTATTCAGAATTCCCACTATGAAACCCTCCCAACCCTGATTACTCCGGCTTTTTCACAAAAAAACCTTAAAACCTTTCCCTTTGCCCCCCTCAAAGAGGGATTATCCACCCTGTATCCCTTTGACGGGGTGGGAATTTACGGCCGGGACCGTTTTGTCAGACTTGGGGGATTTGACGGAACTTTAAAAAACTCCCATTGGCAGCTTATGGATTTTGGCTTCCGGGCGTATCTTTGGGGAGAGGCGATTCAATGTACCCAACTGGTCCGTTTATGTTATGACGGAGAAGTCCCGGCGGAGGATAGTACCGCCGAAGAAAGTTACCGGCGTTTTTACCTTAAAAATTTGGCGCCGGTGTTCCGGGGGGACAGCGCCCATATTCCCCTGCGGCGTTTTCCGGCCTATCTGTTCAGAACCGGCTTCGATCCCTTTTCCGCCTGGGAAGATTTTTCCGCGGCCCGGCGTTGGGTTAAAACCAACCGTTTCCGCTTCCGCACCGATGCCCGGGTGATAACCGACCACTGGGATCATCCCGAATCATGACCGCCCTGGTTCTCCAGGCGAGACTCGATTCCAGCCGCCTGTACCGTAAGGCCCTGCTGCCCCTGGATGGAATCCCCCTCATTTCCTTGGTTATGGATGCCTTAAAAACCCTTCCCTGCGATCTCCATGTCCTTGCCTGCCCGGAGGATAGCTTCCGGGAATTTCTTCCCCTGGCGGACGCGGGGGGATTTGAACTGGTTTCCGGCCCCAAGGAAGATGTCCTGGGCCGTTACGCTCAGGTTATTCGGCGTTTTACCCCGGACCGGATCATCCGGGCTACCGGGGATAATCCCTTTGTATTTACCGATGCCGCTGCGGCCATAAACCAGGAGGGGGTGGAACGGAACGCGGACTATGCCGGGTACGGCGGGCTTCCCTACGGGGCCGGGGTAGAATCGGTCTCCGCCGAGGCCCTGCTCAAGGCGGAACGGGAAGCGGTTGCCCCGGAGGAACGGGAGCATGTATGCCCCTACCTTTACGGTCATCCTGAGCGGTTTCTCCTCCACCGCCCCCTGGCCCCCTTGATCTGGCAGGGCCCTTTCCTGCGGCTTACGGTGGATACCCCGGAGGATTATCAGCGGGCCCAATCCCTTTCCCGGGCCTTGGCGGAGGAATCCCGGGGGATGGCCCGGTATCAGGGGGAGACCATTATCAGGATATCAAAAAAACTCTTCCGGGAGTCGGGGGAACGTCCATGAATGCCGGAAGGGTTTTGGTGATCCCCGCGTTGGAAAAGGGGAGGGGAGGGGGGCATCTGATCCGGTCCCTCACCTTGGTACGGGCGCTCCGTTCCCTCGGCGGGGAGGCCTGTCTTTACCTGCCGGTCATTTCCGGGGAAAGGGTTACGCCTGATTATCCTGGGGCTGTCGCGGGTCTGGCCGCGGGCCTGGTGGATTCCTTTAACCCCGCCTGGATCATGGATGCCGGTCAAAAGCCGGAAGAAAAAAAGTGGGACCTGATTGTGGTGGATAGGTTCAAAACTTCGCTTGAGGAATTCCGAATCTGGTCGGCCTGGAGCCCCCTGGTAGGGTTAGATGAAGGCGGCGTCCGGCGGGATCGTTTTGATTTCCTCCTGGATTTGCTCCCCGGTCCGCCGGGGATCCCCTCCCCTAATATGACTTCCCCGGAACTCCTCCCCCTGCCCAAAAACCGGCGGCCTTCTTTTTTTACCCCCCCCTGTACCGGGGAGGGGCCGGTTTCCGAAGGGGCCTTGCCCCCGGCCCCCTTCAGAATCCTGGTGAGTTTTGGCGCCGAAGATCCCGCGGAACTTTCCCTTGCCGCGGTCCAAGCCCTCGTCAATCCCCCGGGGGTGGAGATTACCCTCGTCGTGGGGAGCCTCCATAAAAACCCCGCCGCCCTTCAAACCCTGACGGAAAGATCGGGGCTCCGGGTTCTCAAAAACATCGGGGAACTCCGGGAAAAACTCGCCGGGTACGACCTCCTCGTGACCCATTTCGGGCTTACCGCCTTTGAGGCCCTCTACGCCCGGGTACCGGTGCTCCTGGCTGCCCCCGGCCCGTACCACAAAAGACTGGGACGCCGGGGGGGATTTGTTTCCGTGGGAACCGGTAAAAAAGAGGCGGCCCGGCTTGCCCGGTTTTTGTATACAAACAACCGGCTCGACCCTCAAAAGCTGTATGCCGTCGCCGGGGCCTGTGAAAAAATTGCCCGCCGTTACAACCTGGAGGGGGAGCGGCCCGGCGATCGTGCCCGGGATCTTGCCCGCCTCCTCCGGGAATTTACCCCGATCCCGCCGGACGCCTGTCCGGTCTGCGGTAAGGGGGAACGCCGAAATCACCGGGTCCTCGACCGGTTCCCCCGGAGGACCTATCGGTCCTGTCCCCATTGCGGTATGGTCTATATGCTCCGCTTATCAAAGCCTTCCATAGAATATGAAACCGATTATTTTTTCGGCGCCTATAAACGGCAATACGGAAAAACCTACCTTGAGGATTTTCCCAGCCTGGTAAAGACGGGAAAAATCCGGTTGAAACATATCCGCGCCCTCCTTCCCCGGGCGAAGGGGGGGACGCCCCGGCTTCTGGATCTGGGATGCGCCTACGGTCCCTTTCTGGCCGCGGCCCGGGACGGGGGATTTTCGCCCGTGGGCATGGATCCCGTGGAAGACGCGATCCGTTATGTCCGGGACGAGCTGGGTTTCCCCGCCTTTCAGGGTTTTTTCCCCGAATCGCCCCCGGAATTCCGGGGCCAGGACTTCGAGGTCATAACCCTCTGGTACGTGATTGAGCATTTTGAAGCTCCCCGGCGGGTCCTGATGGAAATAAACCGTCTCCTTAAACCCGGCGGGGTCCTGGCCTTTGCCACCCCCTCCTTTGGGGGAATTTCCCGCCTGAAATCCCGAAAAAAATTTCTTGAAAAAAGCCCCGCCGATCACTGGACCCTGTGGTCCCCCCGCCGGTGCGGTAAAATCTTGAAATCCCTGGGGTTTAGAGTAAAAAAGATACGGATCACCGGCCATCATCCCGAACGGTTCCCCCTGATAGGGCCCTTTTTAACGAAAAAGACCGGCCCTGTCTACAGTTTTTTTTATGGGATCAGCGTAATTTTTGGCTTGGGAGATACCTTTGAGGTATACGCGATAAAAAACAAAAGGAGGGGCCCATGACCTTTACCCATAACGAACGGATTTTGATTCTTGGAGCGGGGATCATGCAGGGGCCTGCCCTGAGGATAGCCAAGGAAATGGGGCTTAAAACCGCGGCCATAGACGGGGACCCCCGGGCTCCCAACGCGCCCCTGGCGGATCGTTTCGAGTGTATTGATCTCAAGGATACGGAGGGGATCACCGCCTTTGGGCGGCTGCTCCAGGCCGAAGGGGGGCTTTCGGGGATAATGACCGCGGGAACCGACTTTTCCGCCTCCGTCGCTTATGCGGCGGAAAAACTCGGCCTGCCGGGGATCCCCTACGAAGCGGCCCTCAACGCCTCGGACAAGGAACGGATGCGCCGGTGTTTTAAACAAGCCGGGTTACCCTCCCCGGAATTTATGATCCTCCGGCGGAGCCCTGAACTGGGATTTATCCTGCCCTTTGGGTATCCGGTGGTGGTAAAACCGGTGGATAACATGGGGGGCCGGGGCTGCCGCAGGGTTGATTTCCCAACCGGCCTGAAGCCGGCGGTACAGGATGCCCTCAAGTTTTCCCGATCCGGCAGGGTCATTGTGGAGGAATATATGGACGGCCCGGAATTTTCCCTGGACGCCGTGGTGTACCGGGGAGAAGTTACCCTCTGCGGTTTTGCGGATCGGCACATCTATTTCCCCCCCTATTTTATTGAGATGGGGCATACCATGCCCAGCAGCCTGGATGATACATCTCAGGACCTGGTCCTGGAGACCTTTATCGCGGGGATCCGGGCTCTGGGTATTATCCAAGGAGCCGCCAAGGGGGATCTCAAACTCAGTTCCCGGGGGCCGATGATCGGGGAAATCGCCGCCCGCCTCTCCGGGGGGTATATGTCGGGCTGGACCTACCCCTACGCTTCGGGGGTGGAACCGACCCGGGGGGCGATTCTGGCCGCCCTGGGGATAAGGCCCGAAGCCCTGGCCCCCTATCGGAATTGGACCAGCGCGGAACGGGCTTTTATCTCCATCCCCGGCAGAATCCGGTCCATCCGGGGGCTGGAAGAGGCGGGAACCGCCGGACATGTCAGGGACCTTTTCCTCAGGGTCCAGGCCGGGGATCGGGTCCGTTTCCCCGAAAACAACGTGGGTAAGTGCGGTAACATCATCAGCGCCGCCCCTTCCCGGGAAATTGCCGTGGCCGCGGCGGAAGAGGCGGCCCGTCTCATTGGAATCCGCCTTGAAGCGCCGGACGGGGAAACGGAAGCCTTCCTCGCCGAAGGCCCCTTCCCGGGGCAAACAACCCCGGCGGAACCTATTCCCCCCGCTTTTCAGGTTCCCTCTCCGGTTCTGGATCGGCTTTTTGCCCTGCCGGAACCGGTTGTTGCGCCCGGGGGAGGGGGGGAATTTTTCATCCTTCCCTTTCCGGAATTCACCGAATCGGGTATTACGGATTATATGGGCAGGTCCGTGGAAGCCTCCCTTACCATGGTACGGGATTTAACCGGGCGCCCCCTTCCCCTGGGGACGGAAAACGGCATCCGGGGGATACCCCTGGGACGGGGTTTTTGGGCCGCCCTGATCCGCGGCGGCTACCAGGGGGGGACATATTGGGTGGATCGTTTGGTTTGTCAATAAAAAACAGGAGGAATTTTGAGACATCATGACCGGTGGGAAAGGACGGTTCAGTATTATTTTCCTCTTTATGTTGTTTTCCGGGGCATTTCTTTTCGCAGAGACATCGAATCAGAAAACCCTTGAAAAAAATGAAAAAATTCTTGCCCTGGACGAAACCTTAACCCGGCTTGGGGCGGAACTCTCCTGGGATCCCTTTTTTGGCTCCGGGATTTTATCTGTTCCCGGACACTCCGCCGTTTTTGAGACGGGGAACGCCGGGGAGGAGGGGTTTCTCTTAATTGACGGCCGGGAGCTTTTCCTGGTTCCCGCCCCGTACCTGGAAGGGGGTCTCCTCCGTTTCCCTGAGGCCTTTGTAACCTCCCTCAGGGAGCGTCTGGACCGGGTCCTTCAGGACAACCGGTTCCGAATCGCCGCGATTATCCTGGATCCCGGCCATGGCGGCAGGGATACCGGGGCGGTGGGGAACCATGTGATAGACGGAAAACAGGTCCGGGTCGTTGAAAAGGATATTACCCTCAAGGTTTCCCGGGATATTTATTCCCGGTTGACTTCGACTTATCCCGATAAACGGATCCTCCTCACCAGGAATACCGATACCTATCCTACCTTGGACGACCGGGTAACCATAGCCAATTCGGTTTCCCTGAAGGAAAACGAGGCCATCCTGTTCATATCTATCCACGCCAATGCGTCCATGAATAAAAATGCCCGGGGATATGAGGTGTGGTATCTTACTCCGGAATACCGCAGGACCGTCATTGACGAGGAAAAATATGACGACCCCCTTGAAATTATATCCATCCGCAACGCCATGCTGGAGGAGGAATTTACCACCGAAAGCATCATGATGGCCCAGTTTATTATGAACCGTTTTAAGGAACAGGTCGGTTCCCTCCTGCCATCCCGGGGCGTTAAGGCCGAAGAATGGTTTGTGGTCCGGAATGCCCGGATGCCCTCGGTGTTGGTGGAATTGGGGTTTGTGACCAACGAGGAAGACGCCCGGCTTATGATCAACGATAACTACTTGAAGAATTTTTCAGAGGCGATCTATAATGGTATAAGAGATTTTGTGACCATGTTTGAACAATCCGGAGGATTTACCACTATCCCATGAACACGAAGGCAAGGGAAATTTTCTTAAAAATATACCGTTTCTTACAGGAAAAATACCGGCGGCGGTTGGTTTATCTCCTGGTTTTGGCTTTTTTTACCCTGATTGAATTTATTCAAATTGGTCTTGTCAGAAAGACTTTGATGTTTTATGCTATTGACAAGGGGATCAAGGTGGTGGAAGAGCGTTTTTTCCCCCGATCCGGTTCCCCGGAAGTTGATATAAGGCGGTATGTAGAAGATGTCCTTTTGGGTCCCGCTACCCCGGATGCGGCCCCGCTTTTTCCCCGGGAAACCAAACTGGAGTCCCTTTTATACCGTGGAAAGACCCTCTATGTCGGTCTGTCGGAGGCGGCGGCTTTGCCTCCGTTGGAGGGGGGGAATGTTTTTACAAACCTTCACACCCTCCATTCGGAAATTCAGCGAAATTTCCGGTATGTTAAAAATGTAAAGTTTTTTATTAATGGAAATGAAGTTTTTTTACGGTAATTTTTTGAAGATATTTTATATAAAAGGGGGAAATACAGGAAAAAGCGTTGACAAACTAAACATTTCTCGTATACTTTTATTATTAAGACTATGGAATTCTATGAATTTAAAGGAGCTTTGAATGAAACGGATGTTCATTCTTGTCGCCATCGCGTTGTTTGTCGTTGGATCCTTGTTTGCCGAAGAGGCCATTTTAATTGACTTCTCGAAACTCACGGCGGACATAGTTGCCAATCAGGATAACCAACCAACCCAAAACCGTGCGACCGCGATGGATTATGCTAATGTCGCCGGCGGCAGTTTCACCACCGAACAAAAAGCGGTGATGAAAACCTCCCTTGCTATAACTAATTGGGATGTGGTACTTGCATCCTCTTCCCGTAGTGTGACGAATGAGGTCAATAGTTATACCTTGGAAGCCGCTTCCAAGCAATGGGGTACGGTAATGGGTGTTCGGGTTCATTTTCCCGTGGAAAGCTGGAATTCGTGGGCTATTATAAAGCCGCCCTTTGATATTCCGGCCTTTGAACCCCAGGCGGAAGTTGACGATGATGGTAATATTCAGCCCGGGGAAGACAGCAACGGGATTACCGGTCCGAGCCGGTTTGAAGACGGTTATGGGGTCGTTAAAAATGTGGGAACGATTAAATCCATAGCGGTAAATGCCTATGGCCTTAATTTCCCCCATGCCTTGTCCGCCATTATCATTGATTCCCGGGGAAACAGCCAGAATGTGTTTATGGGGTATCTGAACTATGACGGCTGGGGGGAACTCCGGTGGGATAATCCCGCGTATATTACCCAAGTCAGAAATCGGGAACTACGGTTGTATCCCCTCTATCCCCAATCTACCCCCTTTGTCAAATTCGGCGGTTTCCTTATCCAGCGGGACGGCGCCAAGGAAGGCGGGGATTTTATCGGTTACTTTAAGGATGTGAAGATCATCTACGACAAAGCGGTGCTTGATACTGAACGGGATATTGATGATGAAAGTCACTGGAATATCATCAAAGAACGGGAGACCGCTAAAAAGGTATGGGAAATGGAACAGTTTGGTCATGAGCAGGTACTCCGTTATCTGGAAACTCAGAAACAGGCAACGGAAAACACCTTTACACCCACACCGACAAATGAATAGGTGAGGTTGTTTCAAAACCAACCGGGTTTTGAAACAGTAGCCCTAGGTTATGTAATATAACCGCTATTTAGACTGTCCAAAAAATCGCACTGGTTTTTTGGACAGTTTTTTTTTAATATTTCGGACAGGGAATGTGGCAATGAACAATACCGGACTGCCTGACAGAAATCGTTTGCGGGGAATCTATGAAAAATTCCTGGAAATACGGGCTGTAGTTTCCAAAGATCTGGAAGAACTCATTGAGGAAGCGGTCTTTCCCTTGTCGTCCCGTCCTACCGTCAAGGGACGGATCAAAGATTTTTCCAGTTATTATAAAAAATA
Source organism: Spirochaetaceae bacterium (assembly GCA_031258625.1). Lineage (GTDB taxonomy): Bacteria > Spirochaetota > Spirochaetia > Treponematales > Breznakiellaceae > JAIRMO01. The sequence continues at coordinate 13,105 of JAIRMO010000130.1, forward strand.
TATAAAGCTCTTGAAAGAAAATTTCCATTCCCAGAATCCGCCCTTGATTACCGATTTGATAGGGATCAGGATTGTATGTCCGTTTATCGATGATATACCCGTAGTAGAGGAGGTTCTCAAAAAAAAATTTGATGTTATTGAGGTTGAGCGTAAGGGCGCTGATTATAACTTCAAAGAATTCGGGTATGAATCCACTCATTTATTGATAAATATCCCCGATACGATCCTGGAGGAACGGGGTTCCTGCGATGTGGGGGTGGCGGAAATTCAGATCCGGACGATTCTTCAGGAAGCCTGGGCGGAAGTAGAACACGAACTGGTATACAAGGCCGAATTTACCCCCTTTGATGAACCGATGAAACGTAAATTGGCGGCGGTTAACGCCAGCCTCGCCCTTGCGGATATTACCTTTCAGGAAATAAGAAATTACCAGCGGCAGCTTAACGGGGAATTGGAGAAACGGCGGGGTTCCTTCTTTAAAAAAATTGAGGAATCAATTGACGGCCGTTTATTCAATGAAAAAGAACAGGAGGAGGAAAAGAAAGATTACCCGGCGTTTCCTTTACCGGAGGAAAAGAAATCCATCGACGATCTGCTTCTCAACGCCCTTTACGCCCATAATAGAAATAAATTTGAGGTCGCCATAGGGTTGTACAGCCGTATTCTGGAAATGAAGCCCGATGATTCTATCGCGTCCCTTATTTATAAACACCGGGGGATGGCGAATTTTGCCCAGTCCTATTACGAAGACGCGGTTGAAGATTTTTCCCGTTCCCTGAAACTGGATCCTAAATCATATAAAGCCGCCTACTACCGGGGGGTAGTCAGATCCGTAGAACAGCAGTATATCGAGGCCATTGATGATTTTACCCTATCCCTCGCGATAAACCCTTACCAAAATTTTTGTCTCTATCGCAGGGGGCAGGCTTATTACCACCTTGGCGACTATCCCCAGGCGTTAGCGGATTGTGACACCGCCTTGGTATTGGACCCTAACGCTGAACAGATTAAAAAATTTAAGGGATTGCTCCTGGAAAAGTTGAAAATGTAACGGCTCAATACCGGCGATTGTTGATGTTTTTCGCTATTTCCAGGAGTTTTTCCTGGTTATTGAGCGCCGGATCCTCTATCACCGCTTCCAGGAGTTCTCCCAAGATTATCCCCATAGAGGGCCCCGGTTTAACCCCCGCCGCCTGTAGATCCTTCCCCGATACGGCCAGATCCTTGAGGGTAAAGGCCCGGCCTTGGGCCAATACCTCCTCGATACGGTCGATAAATGGAACAAGAAAGTCCCCGCCGGGCTCTGTTCCGGTGGTGGCATAGGCGTCGGCCTTCCTCAATTCCAGGAGATCCCGAATTTTATCTTCCCCCACCCGGATAATGAACCTTCGTACCGCCGCGTCGCTCCAGATTTCTTCGTAAAAGAACATGTGTTGCCCAATCAGGTGAACCACCCCGTCTATAACGGCATTGGGATAACGGAACCGGGTCAGGATGTTCCGGGTAAGCCGGGCGGATTCCCGTTCATGGTGATAAAAAGTCCATATTCCCGATTTATCCATTTTTCGGGTCAGGGGTTTGCCGATATCGTGAAAAAGGCTTGCCAGCCGTACTTGAAAGGCGGCCTTCTTCCGGGCGGAATAATCGCAGGCCAGGAGGGAATGGTCCAGCACGTCAAAGCGGTGAAACCCCTTCTGTTCAATACCCCGGCAATGTCCCAATTCGGGCAATAAAAGTTCCAGGAGCCCGGTTTTTTCCATAAGCAAAAAGGCGGTGGAGGGTGTCCCGGCGGCGATGATTTTGTCCAGCTCATCCCGAATCCGTTCCGGGGCCACCCGGGCGGTGATCTCCAGGGCGCCGGGAATAGCCGCCAGGGTGCGGGATTCCACCTCGAAACCCAGTTGAGCGGCGAACCGGACCGCCCGTAACGGCCGGAGCCCATCCTCACGAAACCGTGCTTCTCCCTGTCCCACGCAACGGATGACCCGGTTTTTGATATCCTCCCCCCCGCCGAAAGGATCCAGCAGCGGGCCCTGGGGCAAGGCAAAGGCAAGGGCGTTCATGGTAAAATCCCGGCGGGACAGATCCTCCTCTATGGCCGCGGCATACCGGACCTGATCCGGGTGGCGCCCGTCGGTATAGGAGGACTCGGTACGGAAGGTGGTAACCTCCAGGGAATGTCCCTTGTAGCGTACCGTTACGGTGCCGTGTTTTATCCCCGTGGGAATGACCCGCCGGAACATGGCCATAACTTCTTCCGGCAGGGCGTCGGTGGCAAGATCCCAATCCTGGGCCCTATGCCCCCGGAGCAGATCCCGAACCGCCCCGCCTACAAGATAGACTTTTTTTCCCCCTGCCCCAAATACGGCGGCCGCCTCTTTAAGGATGGGATGAATAAACGGATTGCCCATAAACAGATACTATACTATACTTAATTTTTCACGAAAAGGGAGGAAGGAGAAAGCGTTGCGGGGTATCGCGTTTATTGGAGGGGAGGGGCCCGGGGCGGAACAGTGCCGGGTATTGACCCGGGGGGCTGACCTTATCGTCGCCGCCGATTCGGGACTTATCGCCGCGGAAGCCGCGGGGATTCACCCCGACTGGATAGTGGGGGATATGGATTCCCTTACCGAACCGGAACGTTTAAAAAAATATCCCCAGGAACGGATCCGGCAATACCCGGAGGACAAGGACTATACCGATACGGAACTCGCCCTCCGGCTCCTTTGGGACCAGGGCTGTGATGAAACGTGGCTTTTAGGGGGAGGCGGGGGCAGGATTGATCACCTTTTCGCCATCCGTTCCCTCTTTGAACGGGAGCCCCGCCCCCTCCGTTGGATCACCGCGGCGGATGACATCCATTGTATTACCCGGTCCCTATCCCCGGAACTTCCCCCGGGAAGCCTGGTTTCGGTTTTTCCCCTGGGCGCCGGTCCCTGGAAAGCGAAAAGCCGGGGGCTCCGGTGGCCTTTGGATGACCTGTCCTGGGATCCGGGCTTTTTCGGCATCAGTAATATCGCCGGGGAAGGGCCTTTTTCCATAAACGTAACGGAAGGCCGCTTCCTCGTGATCCTCCCCCTGGGAGCGGATAAATAAAACGCAGGCCATTATTTCCCCACAGGCGGGTAGTTTAGCGGGAAGTACCCCGGTTTTCCTTAATTGGCGTGGTTTTCAATGGCAAGGTATTGCAGCAACACCGGATATTTGGTGAGCAATTCACCGTATTTGGTCAATTCGTCGAGCCGCAGGAGGGATTCAAGGTGTTTATCCGCCTGGACGTTTATTTCCGGCTGCAAAAGGGCCCGTTGCCGCTCCAGGTAATCCTTATACAGGGCCTGAACGGAATAATAAAGGGTTATATCCGGCAAATGGACCGCGTAAATGGAACAAGACAGGTTGTCCAGGTGAGGAAAAGCCCCGGCTATATCATTTTGTAGCCGGCCGGCGGATTCAAATCCCAAAAGTTCTTCGATGTTTTCTTCCGCTTCCACATAGGAGCGGATCCGTTGTATCGCAAAGTCCCTGATTTCTTCCGTAAGGCTGTTTTCATAGGCCCGTAAATCAGCTTCATCATTAATATTTTTCGTAACGATGAGGGAAGGAAGGGCGTCGGGCTTGAGGGTACAGGAAAGGGAACCCTTCAGTTCATAGGAAAAATCAGCCGTAAGACCCGACAGGGACGTATAGGCTGTTGCCGAGGGCAGGACCCCTTCAAACTGAAGGGAGACCTGGATGCGCTTTAGGGAATAATTACTGATAACCACATTGGTCGGTATCAATTTGTACCAGACCCAGCGGAATTTACCTTCCCGGATCAATTCCGGATCCACCCCGTGGGTCTTGGAGCGCATTACTCCATAACTGCCCGGAGGTACCGTTAATTGGACCCAGCCCAAAAAGAAGGCCCCCACCCCCAGGATAATAATAAAAAATAGTGCTATCCATAATTTTTTCATAATAGTTTCCTGGAATTTTCCGGTATAATATAATAATATAATAAGCCAAAAACATATTTAAAACAACCGGGGTGGTTTTAAAGTGCCGAAATTTAAAGTTATTAAAGGTTCTCCCTAAACCAAAATTTTGGGAAAGCATCGTTAATTTAAGAAAAAAGCGGGTTTAAAATTGCTTTTTTCAAAGCCGGTTCCATTGGGCCGGAACTATGGGGGGCATAGGCCCTTTTAGGCCCCTGGAGCGCGGCCCCCTGAGCCCACGGCGCCTTCTTTCGCCTACCCCACAGTGGCGAAGGGGAGAGCCGCGCGTTCTAAGGGAGCCGTGCGGTGGGGGCCTGAAGCCCCCCTATGGGGGTGCCGTAAATAAAGGAGTTGGGGATGGGTATTTCCCTGCCCAAAAAAAAATCGATCCTCGTGATCCTGGTAAAACGGACGGTTGTCTTTTTTTTTACCATGTGCGTTTTTACGATATTTTTGTATGGGATAGGAACAATTCAGGGATTTATGGATACTACCCAGCACATAATGCTCCGTCTGACCATAATATTGGGATTTTCCCTCGCGGTAGGATCGATTTACGGCATTCTTTTGGACCTTTGGCTTGTTTTTTACGAAAAAAAACGCCGCTTTTTTTGGGGCATAGGGGGGTATATCGGTATGGGATTATTCGGCGCGGTTATAGCCGCAGCGGCAACCTTTATTGTGGCGCTTTCCGGGGGTAATGGAATATGACCGGGGAAAAAAGGCTTTTTGCCCTTCGGGGGGCGACCCAATGTAAAAATGAGGAAGCGGATATCATCCGGCAAGTGGCGGCTCTGTATGATGAATTATTAACAAAAAACAACCTGGGGGAAGCGGATATCGTATCGGTTCTTTTTTCCGTCACCGGGGATATTGACGCGAAAAACCCCGCCGCCGCCCTTCGTTTTTCCGGCCGGGCCGCAGACTTGGCCCTTTTTGCCGTCCAGGAAGCGGCGGTACCTGGGGGATTGGAACGGACGATCCGCGTACTTATCCATTGTTATCTACCGGAGGCCGGCCGTCCCCGTCATATATACCGTAACGGCGCCGAAGTCCTCAGGCCGGATCGGAGCGGTTAGCGGTTTAAGCTAAAAGCCCGTTTTCGCAAAATCGCTGAAGAGGTAAAATTTCAAATTAAATTCCCGGGTGGTTTTTAAGAGATATTCCAGCCGCGCCGGTTTAATACCCCATGTGGCGGTATCGGAAATGTCATGGGTGGTAAAGGGGGCCACATGGTCTTTCCCCATGAATTTGGTGGTTAAAAGCATGAGGAACAGGGCCCGCTCAAAGGCCCCGTCCTCTTTAAAGAGGATATTGTCAATGGCGGTTGAAACGATATACCCGTTAATCGCCTCCCCCCGGTATATACGAAAAAGCGCCCCATATCCCCGCTGGAGGCCGAAAAAAGGGGAAAGGGTCTCCCGCATCCAGGGCTCCGAAAGGCCGTAGGGATAGGCAAAGGAACCCAGGGGGATTCCCGCCTGCCTAAAATCATCGATCACCCCCAGGGTTTCGGAACGGAACACATCCGGGGAAACCTTGGTCAAATTGAGATGGTGCAGGGTATGGTACCCGATATCATGGCCCCGGTTCCGGGCGTCCAGGCAAAAAGGGCACAATTCCCCCTGAACAAAAAAGGTTATTTTAGCCCCGTGGCGGTCGAAAAAGTCAAAATAAGCCTCCCAATCGTCCTGAAAGTTATCGTCCATGGAAAGCAGGACCCCCGCGTTATCCTCCTCCGGGGTCCAGAGAAAAGAATCGTCCCGTTTTTCCCCCCGGGAGGGATCTTCCACCGAAAAGGACACCAAAACCCCCCTCCCGTCCTGGGGAAGGGCGTTTTGCAGATCATAAACCACCCGGTATCCGTGTATATCCCCCGACACGGTGATATCCTCCACCGAACCGGCGGTAACGGATTTAATTATTTCGGGAGAATTGTTTTTGACCTGTTTTACCGCCTCGTCAATGGTCATAACCGGTTCAAATTCCGGGACCCCCGCCGGCGGCAGGGCTATTTCCCTGACCCTGGGGGGTATGGCGGGTTCAGGCACGGTTACCGGGGGCCCCTGGGTGGTACAGGAGGCCAGGGACGTAAAGACCACCGCCCACAACAAAACAGTCCGCCGGCGTCCGGCGCACCCCCCTTCCGGCCCTTGCGCGGCGGCTTTTGCCCGACTCCCGGACGAGTAAAAGTGATATTGCCGCCATCGATACATGGTTCCCATCTTTACCACTAATAGGTATGATAGTTCCTAAGGATTTTTAACATAAAACGGAAACTACCCGGAAATTATATCAAAAGGGGGGTAAAATGTCAATTTTTGACTGGTCAAAGTTTTTTGGAGTAGATGATGGATATCCTGGATCAATTTTTTGATTCCCTTAAAGAGGCCCAGGGACAATTGGCCTCGGAGAACCGGCAAAAAAAAGACGCCGCCCTCGGATCCATGGCGGAGTTTATCGATGCCCGCCGGGGGGATATACTCCGGGCCAATGGGATCGATGTGGAAAGGGCCCGTTCCGGGGGGATGAAAGAAGCCCTGGTTGACCGGCTTTCCCTCAACGGGAAACGGATCGACGATATTATTGAGGGGATCCGCACGGTGATCCGCCAGGAGGACCCCATCGGCAGGGTCAGGGCGGGGTGGACCCTGCCCAACGGGCTTTTGGTGGAACAGATCACCGTACCCCTGGGGGTGGCCGCGATCATCTACGAATCCCGGCCCAATGTTACCGCCGATGCCGTAAGCCTGGCCTATAAGGCGGGCTGCGCCATCCTCCTCCGGGGATCCCAGGCGGCCCTGGAATCGACCCGGGCCCTGGTGGGGGCCCTCAAGGCGGGACTGGAGGCGGGGGGGGGCTTCCCCGGGGCGGTCGCCCTGGCGGATTCGGGGAACCGGGACGAGGTGGACCGGATCCTCAAGGCCCGAGGCCGGCTCGACGTGGTTATCCCCCGGGGGGGCGGGGATCTGATCCGCCATGTGGTGGATCAAGCCCGGGTCCCGGTACTCGAGACCGGAGCGGGGAACTGTCATATCTACGTGGAACCCAGCGCCGATATGAGCAGGGCGGTGGATATCATCGAAAATGCCAAAATCCAAAAGCCCGGGGCCTGCAACGCCGTGGAGACCCTCCTGGTTCACCGGGAAGCCCTGCCCCTCCTCTTGCCGTCCCTGGCGGCGCGGCTGGCGGGCAAGGCCGAACTCCGCTGTGACGGCCCCTCCAAGGCCGCGGCGGGCCTCCCCCCCCCGGGGCTCATCCTCAAGGACGCCCTCCCCGAAGACTGGGAGACCGAATTCCTGGATTGCGTCCTAGCGGTTAAAACCGTGGATTCCCTTGACGGGGCCGTCACCCACATCAACCGTTACGGAACGAAACATTCCGAGGCCATCCTCACCAACGATCTGGGGGCGGCGGAGGAATTCGGACGCCGGGTAGACGCGGCCTGTGTGTATACCAACGCCTCCACCCGGTTTACCGACGGCGGCGAATTCGGTTTCGGCGCGGAACTGGGGATAAGCACCCAGAAATTCCACGCCCGGGGGCCTATGGGGCTTGAAGCCCTGACCACGATAAAGTATCGTATAACCGGTCAAGGCCAGATACGGCCCTGATAATTCCGGCTGTAAGGAATTGCGGCTGTTTAGGTGTGTAAGGACGTGATGATATCCCAGTTGATAGCGGATGCCCGTAAAATCGTGTTGAAATTCGGTTCCAACATCCTCGCGGACCGGGAGGGCCGGATAAATCCGGTGTTTTTAAGGGACTTTGCGGAGGGGGCCGCCGGTCTTATCCGGGGGGGTAAGCAGATCGTCATCGTTTCTTCCGGCGCCCAGGCCGCGGGGCTTTCCACCATGGAAAAATGGAGCCGCAAAAAGGATATCCACTACAAACAGGCCCTTTGCGCGGTGGGTCAGGTGGAACTTATGGATGCCTGGCGCCGGGCCTTTGGGGGCCACGACCTGCGGATTGGACAGATCCTCTTAACCCAGGACGATTTTGGGGATCCCCTCCGGACGTTGAATATGCGGAACACCCTGTTTACCCTGGTAGACGAGGGGATAGTCCCGATCATTAACGAAAACGATACCGTGGCCGTGGAGGAGATCAAGATCGGCGATAACGACACCCTGGCCGCCCAATCGGCGGTACTCTGGAGCGCGGATCTCCTGATCCTCCTCAGCGATATCGACGGGCTTTACGATAAAAACCCCAAGGAACACCCCGACGCGGAGCTGGTAGACGAAGTTCGGGACATAACCCAGGTTCGGAGCAGGATCAGTATCGGCGGTACCAACAGTTTTGGTACCGGGGGGATCGCCACTAAACTCGACGCCGCCCAGCGGGCGGTTTCCTACGGCATCCCCATGATCCTCGCCCACGGGGGGAAGCCTAAGGTTTTGGAGGCCCTCGCCGCAGGGACCCAGCGGGGAACGGCTTTTTTGGCGTAAACCGGCGGGCGGACCGGGTTGACGGGGCGATCCGTATCCGATAGGCGCCCCCCTTAGAATGAGGCTTTCCCAAAACTTCAATTTTGGGAGACATGCTCTGCTTGTCCAGCAACTTTGAAATTCGCGGCTTTGTAAGGTTGAAAGGTTAAAAGCCTGAAAAACTGCAAGAGTCTGTCCCAAAACCGTGCGCGTTAGGGCACAGTCTTGGGACAGACTCGAAGGAAAAGATATGGGTACGACCATTGTCTGTATAGGCAGCGGGAACATGGGAAGGGCCTTGATGCGCGGGGCCGCGGGAATCGCCGGCGGGGAAAACCTGGGGTTTACCGACTCGGATAAGCCCAAGGCGGTGGAGGCCGCCCAAGCCCTGGGGGCCCGGGTTTTTGATTCCAGCAGTGATGCGGTAAAAAAAGGGGATTTTGTTTTTCTTGCGGTAAAACCCCAGGCGCTTTCCGGGGTACTCCGGGAGATAAAACCGGCGGTAAATGAACGGAGGGCCTTAAAGAACCCCGTAACCCTGGTTTCCATGGCCGCGGGGTTCAGTATCAAAAAAATAGAGGACGAGCTGGAAAGCCCCGGCCAGCCGGTGATCCGGATCATGCCCAACACCCCCGCCCTGATCTCCCGGGGGATGATCGTTCTGGCGGCTTCCCCGGGGGTGGGGGAAGAAACGATCGTCGAATTGGAACGGCTCCTGGCCAATTCCGGCATGGTAGACCGGCTTGAGGAAAAATACCTGGACGCGGTTACCGGCCTTTCCGGTTCAGGTCCGGCCTTTGGGTATATCTTTATCGAGGCCCTGGCCGACGGCGGTGTCCGGGCGGGGCTTCCCCGGGACAAGGCCCTGGCTTACGCGGCCCAGACGGTTCTGGGGGCGGCGGCCATGGTCAAAGAAACGGGTAAGCATCCGGGGGAACTCAAGGACATGGTGGCTTCCCCCGGGGGTACCACCATCGCCGGAATCGCCGCCCTGGAGCGGTCCGGCTTCCGGGGTATCGTGATGAACGCCGTGGACGCCGCCTTTAAGCGGTCCATGGAACTGGGGGGCCATAGGCCCTTTTAGGCCCCTGGAGGGCGGCCCCCGGGGAACGCGCGGCGCCCTCCTTCGCCCGCCAGTGGGGTTATGCCCCCGGAGCGGGGCGGCAAAAGAGCGGGCCGCTCCCTCCTCCGCCTACCACCGGCAGGTGAAGGAGGACGCGGCCCGTTGGCCGTCCGCCCCGCTCCAGGGGCTGAAACCTGCCGGCGGGTCCAACCCTTGCCAGGCCGTTCCTCAAAGGTTATAGTTAGTTTATGGAACTCTTGAAGCGTACAACCACATGCGGAGCCTTGGGTAAGGCCGATATAGGGAAACAGGTGATCCTCAACGGCTGGGTACACCGGAAACGGGATCACGGGGGGGTATCCTTCATTAACCTCCGGGACCGGTACGGGATAACCCAGGTGGTGGTGGATACCTCCGGGGAAACCGGGACGGATCAGGAATTGGCCGCCCTGGCCGGGGAACTCCGGAACGAGTACTGTATCGCCGTGGAAGGGCTGGTCCGTCCCCGGCCCCCTTCCATGGTGAACCCTGACATGGCTACCGGTGAAATCGAGGTGGCCGCCCAAAAACTCCTTTTATTAAACCGTTCCGAGGTACTCCCCTTCCAGATCGATGAGGAATCCGACGCCAAGGAGGAAACCCGCCTTAAATACCGGTACCTGGACCTCCGCTCCGGGGGTATGCAGCGGCGGATCCGGCTCCGCAGCGAGGTGTGTTTCGCGGTCCGGGAATGGATGACTTCTCAGGGCTTTTACGAAATTGAGACCCCCACCTTTATCCGTTCCACCCCCGAGGGCGCCCGGGATTACCTGGTGCCCTCCCGGCTCTATCCGGGGAAATTCTACGCCCTGCCCCAGTCCCCCCAGCTCTACAAACAGCTCCTCATGGTGGCGGGGTTTGACAAGTATTTTCAGATTGCCCGCTGTTACCGGGATGAGGACGCCCGGGGAGACCGGCAGCCTGAATTTACCCAGATCGATATTGAAATGTCCTTTGTAAGCCGGGAGGATGTCCTTGCCGTTACCGAGGGCCTTTTGGGGTATGTTTTTAAAAAAACCCTGAACCGGGAACTCCCCCCCCGGTTTACCCGGTTGACCTTTGAGGAGGCCCTGGAACGGTACGGTACGGATAAGCCGGATTTGCGTTTTGATATGCCCCTCCGGGACTTCGGCCCCTATGCGGTGGAAGGGGGGTTCGGGGCCTTTAAGGACGCCCTGGCCGCGGGAGAAGCGGCAAAGGCGGCCGCGGCGGCCCGGGGGATCACCCAAAGCGGGGGCGGGGTAAAAGCCCTGGTGGTCCCCGGGGAACTCATGGGCCGGGCGGGGAAGAGCCCCTATTCCCGGAAGCAGATCGAGGAGCTTGAAGCCCAGGCGAAGATCTACCGGGCCAAGGGCCTGGCCTGGATGAAGGTGGCGGGTACCGGGGACGCCCCGGTTCTTGAGGGGGGAGTTTCCAAGTTTTTTGGGGACGGAAGCCCCGGCGGAGCCCTGACCCGGAAGATCCTTTCCGGCTTGGAGGCCAAACCCGGGGATCTTATCCTCGTTACCGCCGATGCCGACCGGCGGATCGCCAACATCGCCCTGGGGGCGGTACGGTCCAAACTTGGCCGGGACCTGGGCCTCTTGGACCCCCATCGCTTTGAATTTGCCTGGATCCTGGATTTTCCCCTCTTTGAATTTAACGAAGAGGAAAACCGCTGGGAAGCGGCCCACCATATGTTCTCCTATCCCCAGGATCGGTACCATGGGGTTCTGGAACAGGACCCCGGGGCGGTCAAGGGGGATCTCTACGACCTGGTCCTCAACGGGTTTGAAGCGGCGTCGGGTTCTATTCGTATCCACGATCCGGAACTGCAGAACCGGGTCTTTAAGGTGGTGGGGCTTAACCCGGAGGAGGCGGAACAAAAATTCGGCTTCCTCACCGGGGCCTTTAAATACGGCGCCCCCCCCCACGGGGGGATCGCCCCGGGGCTGGACCGGCTGGTGATGCTCATGGCCGGGGAAACGTCGATCAAAGAGGTGATCGCCTTCCCCAAAAACTCCTTCGCGGTGAGCCCCATGGACGACAGCCCTGGGGAGGTGGATCAAAAACAACTGAATGAACTCCACCTGGCGGTTGCGAGGCCCCCTGAAAAAAAGCCGTGAAAGAATACCTGGACCTTTTGTGGACCTTCTTTAAAATGGGGTGTCTTACCTTTGGCGGGGGATATGCCATGCTCCCCGTGATTGAGCGGGAACTGGTACGGCGTAAGGGCTGGGCCGCCATGGAGGAGGTGATGGATTATTACGCCATAGGCCAGGTTACCCCGGGGATTATCGCGGTAAACGTTTCCACCTTTATCGGATACAAAAGAAAGGGCCTCTTGGGGGGGATCCTGGCTACCCTGGGGTTTGTATTCCCTTCCCTCATCATCATCACCATCATCGCCCTGGGGCTTCAAAATTTCGCCGGATTGGAGGCGGTTCAGCATGCCCTCAAGGGGATCCGGGTGGCGGTGGGGGCCCTGATCCTGGATGCGGTAGCTAAACTCTTTAAAGGGGCGGTGAAGGACCTCAAGTCCCTGGGGATATGCCTTGCGGTCTTCGGCCTTTCGGTGTTTGTTAAGGCTTCCCCGGTGCTGGTGGTGTTGAGCGCGGGCCTGGTGGGGTTCCTGCTGTACCGGCCCCCCAATAAAAGCCCGGGGAGTGCCCCCCCCGGTTCCGGGAAAGAAAAACCGTGATTCTATTCATTCTCTTGGGGGAATTCTTTAAAATCGGCCTTTTTTCCGTAGGCGGGGGCCTGGCTACCCTGCCTTTCCTCTACCAACTGGCGGACCGTTACGATTGGTTGAGCTACGAGACCATCGCCGATATGATCGCCATCTCCGAATCCACCCCCGGAGCCATCGGGGTGAATATGGCCACCTATGCGGGGTTTCAGGCCGCGGGGATGGCCGGTGCGGTGATCGCCACCCTGGGGCTCGTCGCCCCTTCGATTATCGTGATCCTCATCGTGGCCCGGATTCTCACCGCCTTTAAGGAGAGCCCCCTGGTGGCTTCGGTTTTTCGCGGCCTCAGGCCCGCGGCCACGGGGCTTATCGCCGCCGCGGGTTTTGGGGTGATCCGGCTTTCCCTGTACAACGGAGCGGCCCCCCTCTGGTATGGCCGGATCCGCTGGCAGGAGTTGGTCTTGTTTGCCCTGCTGTTCCTGCTCATCCGCCGCTTCAAAAAACACCCGGTGTGGTACATCCTGGCGGCGGGCATCGCGGGGATCCTATGGGGCTTATAAGGCGGAACTCTTAGGGGGTCGCAGGTGTTCTTCGAGGAGTTTCTTTTTATCCTCCGGGATGGGAATGCTTTTCTCGTTAATAAAATCGTAGTGGACAACCACCGCCGTACCCGTGGAACAGAGCCGCCCTTCCTGCCAGGCCTCGTGGCCTACCGTAAAAGATTTGGTTCCTATCCGTTCCACAAAGGTTCTGATTTCCACAT
>JAIRMO010000125.1 GCA_031258625.1 Spirochaetaceae bacterium
CTTCCATATCGAAGGTATTCCGAGGATCCCCTGATAGAACTTGGTTACCATCTCTTGTGTTTCCATGCCTGAATCCTATCATTTTTTGATGATTTCCACCATGTCTTGTGAAGAGCCAAAAAGAATTGTATGAAATTTTTGGAGGCGACCGGGGGCTGGAATACTATTTCCCCAAGATTCCGTGTACATTTAACAAAATTCAGCGGGATTATCAAAATCTAAAGAGTATCACACGTTTTGTATAGAGTTCATAATGAAATAACGGCTATAAAAAGCTTGTTTATTAAAGGAGTTGAAAATGATTGACAATCCGTTTGGGACGATAAAACGGGCAATGGAAGCCGGCTATTGTCTTACGAAGGGGAGGAGAAGGCAAGCGGAGAGTTCGCGCTCACCTTTCTCGCCTACAACATGAAACGGGTAATCAATATCCTGGGGGTGGGAAACCTGCTAAAAGCCATAGCCTGGTGAGGGGGCGGTGGTCTAACCGGCTATCCACCAAACCGGGGAACCCCACATGCGAAGTCAGCGGTACTATCGCTAATAATACGGAGTTTTCACACAGTCTGGGGCCTATGCCCTCCCCTATGGGGGTTTCAAAACCGGAACAACCCCTTAATCCACAGACAATTTAAATCCTTATAGGCCCCGTAGGTTCCCCGGTTTTCTATGCCGCCTGAGAAAAAGTCGCTTCCCAGGGAGAGGCTGAGGGCGTCGGTGAGGGCATAATCGGCGGAGACTCCGGCGGCGGTATCAAAATCCTGTAGGTCCAAAAAACACCGGGCCGAAATATTCAGGGTCTCCCGGAAGAAGCCCCGGCCGGCCCGCAGGGTAAGGGCGCTTTTCCGCCAGGGCCGTGCGGTCCCGCCGCTGTAGGCATCGGGGAGCAGGTCTTCGTAATATTGGGCGGAGAGGGTCCACCCCGAGGGGTTCCAGTCAAGCCCCGCCAGCAGTTTGAGGTTGTGCTTTTTTACCGGCCCATCGCCGCGCCCGGCCGAAAAGGCCGCCGCCGTTTCTTCGGCGCTCCGGTCATAGCGGCCCCCGCCGGTCCAGGCCGCCTCCAGCCGCAGGAGAAAATCGCCCAGGGGAACGCTGGCGTCCGCCCCGGCGGTGACGGTCCTCCCGTATTCCGGCCGCAGCGCGAGCCCCGCCGGAACAGGGGGGGACGCCTCTGAAAGGATCAGGGATTTCTCCATGAAGGGAAGGTCGTTCCAGCCGTAAAAAACCATGACGGAAACATCCAGGGCCGGAGCGTACCAGGAAAGGCGGAGGCCGTATTCCCCATCGGCGATGGTCCGCGGCGGGGCGGCCCCCGAAACCGATACCGGCAGGGCCGTTCCGCCCATATCAATAGAAGAAGGATAAAAAATCCCGTACAGGGGATTTTGGCTGTTTTCCGGCAGGCGGGCGGGGGTAAAGAGGGGAAGCCACACCGCCTCCGCCGCAAAGGCCGGAAACGAATAGTGCAGTTTAAGGCCGTCCACCGCCAGGCGGCTTCCGGCAAAGTCAAGCCCCGCGTAGGCGGTTAAATTTTGCGGGCAGACCACGTCGGTGAGGATAAGGCCGTCGGCCGCGCCCCAGGATAAGAACTGCCGTCCCAGCCTGAGAAAAAAGCCCCCGGCGCTCCAATCCGCCCAGGCTTCCTCCAGGGAAAAACCCGTCCGTTCCGGGCTTAGGCCGTTGTACGCCGCGGAGAGGGAAACAAAGGCCGAAGCCTGGCCCGCATAGGCCGACACCTCCCCGGTAAAGGCGGCCCGGGAATCGGTCAGGTTCAGGTCTTTTGAGAAGGGCAGGGCAAAAAGCGTTTCCACCGACCCGTGTAAGGCGAGTTCCACCTGGGCGGACAGGGAGAACAAGGCGGAAAAGAAAAAAAACACCGCCAGGGATTTTTTGCGTTGTACTATGCGCCCGCCGCCGGCGGACACGAAACCGAAAAGGGCCTTCACCGTGTATTCCCCCGTTCCAGGGCGGTAACCGCGAAGAGGCTGTCGTCCAGCGGCATATTAAACCGGATCTCCGACATATCGATTACCGTGGAGTGTTTGTCCTGGACGTTGGTCATTTCCATTTTTCGCGCGGTCCAGATGCCGTCGATCTGATCGATGCCGGAAACCCACAGGGTTTTCAACAGCCGGTCCTGGCGGTCGTAATAATCCACGGCCTTGATAACATAGGTGTCCTTCCTGACCCAAATAACCCGCCGGCCGTAGGGGTCCTTGCCGTCCCTGGGTTTTGCCTCCACCCTCCAGCAGGATTCACCATCGACGGCTTCCTCCCCCCGGAGGGTGAAATCATCCTTGCCGAGGCTCCGGCTCCCCATGTCCTCGTAGGTAAAATCGGTCCCCATGAAGCTGTCGTTTTTCCCCGAACCGGTAACACGCCTGACCCGTTTCATGGCCGGGAGGTAGAGCCATATATCGTCGTCCTTTGATTCATCATCGTAGGAAAAGGAGAGGTAGCCCGTCCCCGCCACGTCCCGGGGGCTTTTGAATCCCATAAGGATCTTTTCCGTATCCCCGTAATCCTTAAAATAATAATCCACTTCCCGGACCCGGGGAGCGCCCCGGCTGCTGTTCAGGGTCATGGTCAGCTTGTATTGGGCCGTGTCGCCGGTGTACCGTTCATCCGTCCGTTTCATGATATCGTAGCCGTTGATTCCGGCAGGGGCCTGGGCAAAGGCGGCTCCGGTAATCAGCGAAAAAAGTACCGCGGCGGCAAAAAAACGTCTGGTTTTCATGCTGTTTCTCCTTCTTTTCGTTCCGACCCTTGCGGATCGCGGTCAGTTTTTTCCCGCCCCAGCGGTTTCAGGCAATAGGTCAACAGGGGAGTCAGGGTGTAATCGGCCAGCAGGGCCGCCCCCATCCCGATGATGGCAAGGATCCCTACATGAAAAAGCATAGCCACGGGGCTCAGGGCGTACACAAAAAACATAGCGCAGAGGATCACCGTGGTGGTCCCCAGGGTCTTGCCGATTTTTCCAAAACAATTCAGCACCCCCTGCCGGTACGAGCCGGTGAGTTCCAGTTCCAGCCGGGTATGGGTGATAAAGTGAATGGTGTCGTCCACGGCTATCCCCAGCAGCATGGGCATGATGGTCATGGTCAGCATATCCAGGGGTATGCCCGCGTAACCCATGATCCCCCCGATGATGATGACCGGCGCGACATTGGGGATCATGCCGATAAGGGCCGTCTTGAGGCTTCCGAACACCAGGGCCAAAAGAACAAAGATGATAAGGAACGATCCGGCAAAGGATTTTAATTCCCCGTAGACCACCTTGTTGTTCATCTCCGCGAAGCTGGCGATCATACCCACCACCGCCGTGTTCCCCCGGGGGAACCGGGCCCGGGCGACCGCCTCCGCGTCTTTGACGGTTTTTGCTATCCGGTTGCCGTCGTAACCGGTCAGTTCCACCGTCAGGGCGGCGGTAGAAAAATCTTCGCTTATCCGGTTGAAAAGATTCTTGCCCCCGGAAATTTCGTAGAGCAGCAGGATCTGGGCAACCAGGTCAGGCTCATCGGGGATGGTATAAAAGGCGGGATCATCGCCGTTCAGGGTTCGGTTCATCTCCTTGACAATCTCGGTAACCGAGGAGACCCGGGGCCGGGACCCGGAGATCTTCGTCAAATCCAGGGCGCCCAGATCCTCGGCCAGGGCGTCCAGGTTCCGCAGCTCCGCGGGGTCTTTGAACCGGTCGGGCTCGTCGAAACTCACCATCACCGTATAGGTGTAGAGGGAACCGATTTTAGCCTCGAGCATTTCGGCAAGCCGGGCAATGTAGGGGATCTTGGTCCCCATAAAGGAAAAATAATCCATGTTCACGGTCATGCCGAAGATGCCGGGGATAAAGGCGATAATGACAAGAAAGGCGGTGAAAATCACCGGGCGGCGCCGTTTTATCAGCCCCTCCCCCAGTTGGTAAAATTTCCGGTCCACCGCGGTTCCGCCGGTTTTCGCGGCGCCGGTCCGGGATTCGGCGGCGTTTTCGCGATCCTTGCCGAAACTGAAAAACACCGGAACCAGAAGGATCACGTAGAGATAAACCGCGAAAACCGTAAAGGCGCTGGTAATGCCTACCCAGCGCAGGGCGCCGATACCGGCAAAGAGGAACGAGAGGAGGCCGCCGATGGTGGTTACCGCGGTAAAAAGAATAGGCCAGCCGGTCTCCCCCACCGCGGCGACAAGCGCGTCCTTCCGTTTTCCCGACTGACGGAACTGAAACTTGAAGGCGTTCACCAGGTGTATGGCGTACCCGATGGAGAGGGCCATGGCAAGCAGGACGGGCAGGGTCATGAGGTTGGAATCCGCGGGTATCCCCAGATGGGCCATGTAACCAAAAACCGATCCCACCCCTCCGATGATGGTCAAAACCGGAACCACAATACCCCGAAAAGACCGGGTAAAGATGATCAGGCAGAGGATCGCCACGATAAAGCCCCCGGCAATCCGGTTTCTGGTTTCCCGCATCACAACCTGATATTCTTCCCATTCGGTGTAGGCTATGCCCGAAGCTTTCAGGGTGTATGCCGGGCTTTGCCACCTGGGATCCGTAAGTATCTCCTGGGCGGCTCTGCCCACGGAATACATTTCCGCCGACTCGCTTTCACCTTCGTAATTGTAGAGGCTGAGGACGATCCAGGTCTCCCGGCAATCGTCGGAGACCAGCATATTCACCAGGGAAGAACGGGACAGGATGTAGGCCCGTTTTTCTTCCAGTTCCGGCCCCGGGGGAGGGATGCCGTCTTCAAAGGGGCTGCGTACCTCGATCCCCTCGCCGGAACCGAACACGACGGTCATATCGGTCAAAGACCGCAGCTCCCGGGCATAGGGAACCTTTTCCAAAAGTTCCGCCCCCAGGTCCCGAATGACGGTGAGCACTTCGGGGACAAAAACATCCTCCGCCTGGACCAGTACCAGAACCTGGTCCTCATTACCGAAAAGCGCCTCGTACCGGTCGGTGTCGATCTGTATGGCGTCGTATTCGTTAAACCACTCGTCCATATTGTCGCTGGTGGTCATCTTCAGCAGTCCCGCAAGGCCGATGACGGTTAAAACGGCCAGGGCGGCGATAAAAGCCCACCGGTACCGGATCTGAAAAGAAGCGAACCGGGCAAAACGCCGGTTAATACTATTCAATTTCATATTCATAGGCATTTCCTTTGTGTTAGTTTTTACTAACTTAAAAACAAAACACCCCTCCCCCAAAAAGACCTTTTCAGTATATCCGTGAATCACCTTCTGATCAAGTTAGTTTTTTCTAACCTTTTATCAAAATCATACCCCTCCTCCGAATCTCAGGAGGACTTAGAGCGACCTCAAGGGCCAAAGCGCCGGAGAAAAACGGCCGGATATTGCTTGCCAGGCAGGTTTAAGTAGGGTATGATAGATCCATGTGCTGGTATTGCGGCTCCGCAATAAAAGACGAGGAACCCTTGGGGAGATCCCTCCGGTGCGCCGATTGCGGCAGGGACCTCCGGGCCTGTCGTAATTGCCGGTTTTACCTTCCCGGCGCCCGGGGGGACTGCGCGGAGCCCAAGGCGGAGGTTCCCCAGGATAAGGATCGGGGGAATTTCTGCGACTGGTTTTCCCTGGATTCCCGGTTTCGTTCGGAAACCTCAGGGGAAAAGGCGGCCCGGAATTCGGCGGCGGCGGCCAAGGCGGCCTTTGAGGATATTTTTAAATAAAAACTTCTTTATAAACCGGGTGTTTTTAAATGGATAACAAGTCGAAACCTTTTTTTATTTGCCGCGAAGGGTATATGCCCCGGTTCCGGAGGGCGGGCTGAGATGCGGGGTCTGGTAATCCGGGGCTCCCGGAATGTTTTTTCCGTCCGGCCCATGGAAGGGGCGTTAAGCCCTGAACCGTTCTCCTGCCGCATCAAAGGAAAGATCCTCAAGGGGGTGGAAGGTTATTACAACCCCCTGGCGCCGGGGGACCGGGTGAGTTTTGAGCCTGATTCGGCCCATCCGGGGACCGGACTCATCCTGGATGTGGAGGAACGGCGGAACCAATTTACCCGGTTTAACCGGAAGGGCCAGGCGCCCCAGCTTCTGGCGGCCAATGTGGACCTGGTTCTTTGCCTTACCAGCCCGGTTTCTCCCCCCTTCCGCCCCCGCTTTCTGGACCGCTCCCTCCTCCAGGCGGAGATCGCCGGGATCCCCGGGGTGATCATCGGTAATAAATACGACCTTTCCCCGGATGATCTTGATACGGAAGAGCGGCTTGAGGATTACCGCCGTATCGGTTACCGGGTATTACGGGTATCCGCGTTAACCGGGGAAGGCATGGAGGAGCTGCGATCCCTCATCGCCGGGAACGCTTCGGTTTTGGTGGGCCAGTCCGGGGTGGGAAAGTCCACCCTGATCAACGCCCTGGTTCCCAAAACCTGCCAGCGGACCGCTCCCCTCAATGAAAAGTATGACCGGGGAAACCATACCACCACCATGTCCGTACTGTTTGAGGCTTCCCCGGAGGGGACCTTTTTGATAGACACCCCCGGCATCAGGCAGTTTCTTCCCGAAGGGATCGGCGCCGATGAGATCATCTATTATATGCGGGAATTTGCCCCCCTGGCCGGGCGGTGTACCTACGGCCTCTCCTGTTCACACCGGACCGAACCGGGGTGTAAAATAATGGAAGCGGTCGCCGCGGGCAGTATCCATGAAGATCGGTATGAAAGTTTTCTCAGGATTCAGAATGAACTATCCGGGGCCCCCTATGCCTAAGCCTAAGGTTTCTTTCGGTAAAAACCGATGAATGACAAGACCCTCAGGCTCCTCGAATTTGATCGCCTCCGAACCAGGGTCGCCGAATCAGCCTTGAGCGGGGAAGCCGCCCGGCGTTTAGCGGGGGAGATCCCCCGGACGGATCCCCGGGAGGCGGGGGAGCTTAAAAAATTGGTCGCCGAATTTACGGAAAAACTCAACTCCGGGGGGGAGGAACCCCGGGAAAGTTTCCCCGATATTGGTTTCATCCTTCCCAAACTCGCGGTGGAGGGTATGGTCCTGGAACTCGACGAGGCCTATGCCCTGGGGGGTTTTATCAAAGCCGCGGAGGCCCTCAAGGGGTGGTTTATGGGATCCGTCCCCGGGAGCAAAGCCCGGGAGGCGCCGCCCGGTCCCGGGGAGGAACCGGGCGGCCTGTCGGTTTTGGTTTCGGAATTACCCGATTGTTCCTCCTTGGGCGGGGAAATTTTCCGGGTATTGAATACGGACGGATCCCTCCGGGACCTCCCCGAATTCCGGGAGATAAAAAGACGGATCCGAAACCTTACCGGGGAATTGGAAGCCGTCACCTCCCGGTATACCGGAAACGAGGAGACCCGCCGGATGCTCCAATCCACCCTGCCCTCCCAGCGGGACGGCCGTATGGTCCTGGCGGTAAAGGCGAATTTCCGGGGGCGCATCCGGGGAATAGTCCACGAGGTTTCCTCCACCGGCCAGACCCTGTTTGTGGAACCGGAAGAGGTGGTGGAAAAAAACAATGAGATCCTCATCGAAACCCGGAGGCTCGACGGGGAGATCCGCCGGGTCCTGCGGGAAATGACGGGCCGCATCGCCCTCGGGCGTTTCCCGCTGGGGGAACTCCACGAAAGGGTGATCCGCCTGGAGACCCTCAGGGCCCGGGCCCGGTACAGCCGTGAAACCCGGGGGGTGTTTGCCCTGGACGGGGATACGGCCCACCGGGTCCTTCAGCCGGCGGGGCTGGTCCTCAGGCAGGCCCGGCATCCCCTGTTGGGGTCCAAGGCGGTTCCCGTGGATATTTCCATGGGCGGTAGTACCCGGACCGTGGTTATCACCGGGCCTAATACCGGGGGAAAGACCGTAACCCTCAAAATTGTAGGGCTTTTTTCCCTGATGAACCAGTTCGGCCTGGCCCTTCCCGCGGAGGAGGGAACCGCCCTGCCCCTCTTTGACGGAATCTACGCCGATATCGGGGACGAACAGTCCCTAAGCCAATCCCTTTCGACCTTTTCCGCCCACATGACCAATATCGCCGCCATTACCGGGGCGGTTACGGAAAGGTCCCTGGTACTTCTGGATGAATTAGGCTCGGGGACAGACCCCGAGGAGGGAAGCGCCATTGCCATGGCGATCTTGGATCACCTCATGGAAAAACAGGTCCGGGTTATCGCCACCACCCACCACGGCATACTAAAAAATTACGGGTATTCCCGGGAGGGGGTGGAGAACGCCTCGGTGGAATTTGACGGCCGGACCCTCTCCCCCACCTACCGGCTCATCATGGGTATCCCCGGGGAAAGCCGGGCGGTGGAGATCGCCGCCCGGAACGGGCTTCCCGGGGCCATCGTTTCCGCGGCCCGGGCCTACCTTGACGAGGAACGGTCCGATGTGTCCGCCCTTATCGCGGGGCTCAAAAAGAAACACCAGGAGTTAGACGCCGCCGCGGAGGCGGGTAAAGCCGAAATTTCCCGGCTCCGGGAAGAACGGCGGAGATCGGACCTCAAGGAACTCAGGCTCCGGCAGAAAGAAATCGACCTCAAGGCGGGGGGGGTGGGGAGCCTCAGGCTGCTCCTCCTGGAAAGCCGGAAAACCCTGGAAAATTTGGTCCGGGAGTTAAAGGAGGGGGAACTTACCCGGGAGAAAACCCTCGGGGTAAAGGAATTTCTTGCCCGCCTTGAACAATCCGTGGCCGCCGAGGGGGAGGCCCTGGAAAAAGAGCGGCAGGACTTGGCGGAGGAGCGGCGGCGCCCGGACGCGGAGTATGCCCCGGAGGACACCGGGGCCGCCCTCCCGGCGGCTTTCGGGCCGGGGACGGCGGTCCTGGCCGGGGAATACCGCCGCCGGGGGGTGATCCTCAGGGCGGATAAAAAAGGGGCCTGGATCGTGGAAATCGGCTCCCTCAGGATGAGCATCAGCGAAAAGGACCTTATCCCCCTCCCCCTGGCGCTTTCCGGGGAAGACAAGAAACCCCTCATCGCCCCGCCGGACCTTTCCCCGGAAAATCAAGCCCGGTTTGAGATAAACCTTTTGGGAATGCGTCTGGAAGAAGCCCTGGAGGTCCTCCGCCGTCAGATTGACGCCGCCGCCCTGTCGGGGCTCCGTGAATTTTCGGTGGTCCACGGTAAAGGGGACGGCATACTTCAACGGGGGGTGCATGAATTCCTCAAACACCAGGGATTAGTGGCGGATTACTACTTTTCCCGGCCCGAAACGGGCGGTTTCGGCCGGACCGAGGTGGTATTAAAGGGTTAAAAGTCCTCCAGGGGAGAATCGTTGTCCATCAGTTCCGGGAGGGTGTACACGATGGCGCCGGACCTTCGGACCCGGATTTCGGCGAATCCCTTGGAAACCAGTGTTTCCAGATGTTTTTTCGCATCCTCAATGGAAACATTCGCCCCCAGGGCCACTTCCGCGGGGGTAAGGATCCCCTTGTTTTGTTTGGCCAGTTTGAGGATCATCCGCTCAACGCTTTCTTTTTCATGTACCCTGCGGACCTGGGCGTCATCGGCATAACGCCACCCGGCGTTCCGCCACTCGGCGTTATGCCATCTACTCCGCCGGCTTGGCCCGTCCGGTGATTGGTTGTAGAGGGCCTCCCGGATATTTGCCTCCCGGACCTGTCCCGGCAGGGTCAAAAAATCGTAAACCGCCCCGATCATGCCCAGCCCGCCGGTACACATCCAGAGGATAGCCGTGGGGATTTTCCCCAAATAGAACCGGTGGAATCCTAAGGCGCCAAACCCCGAAAGAAACCAGAATAAATACGCAAGACCGACACTGTACACCCCGACCTCCCAAATAGCCATCCCAGGCCTATTCGCAACCCCTTCCGGCGGTTAATTCTATTATAACCGAGGGGAACATTTTTTCATACCCCCCCAAGGGGTCTTATGCCCCCGGCGAGCGGCCCCCTTAGAACGCGCGGCTCCCTCCTTCGAGGGCGATGAGGGCGATGAGGGCGATGAGGGCGAAGGAGGGAGCGGCCCTACCTCTATCGCCCTGCTCCGGGGGTTTACCCCCCCTATGGGTTGTATGAATATACGGTTGGGGTCTGACCCTTTGCGTATATTTATGTAAAAACACCTCCGGGGTCTGACCCTTTGCGTATGTTTATGCAACGGAGGCCCCGTGAGAACAGACGAGGACTTCGTCTAAACAGATAAGCCCCCGGAGGAGGGGCAGGCCTCTGGAAGGCGGATTACTTGAACGCGCGGCGTCCTCCTCCGCCTGTAGCCGGCGGGGGAAGACGGGAGCGGCCTTCCCTCTACCGCCCCGCCCCAGGGGCCTAAAAGGGCCTATGGCCCCCCGCCCCAGGGGCAGGACCCCCCCTTCGGGGGTTAGAGGGGTTCGGAAATGAGTTTTCCGTTGATTTTATCCAATTTTATCCGTACTCCCCGTAAGGGTTCGGCCACAAAAAGGGCGATTTGGCAAATTTCAATCAGGGTGCCCGGGGCAATTTCACCGGTTATTTCCAGCACGGCATTGGTGTCCGCTTCCAGGCGGCCCAACAGATCGGCAATCCGCTGCCCCGTTTTTCTCTGTTCGTCCTCAAGGCGGCGCAAAAGTTCCTCCATTTTGGCCTGTTTTTCCGGACTTTTGTCGGCGCCCGCCATGAGGTCCCTGAGCTTTGCCAGTTTCGCGGAAATAATCTGGAATTGGTAGTTGTTTTTTTCTTTTTCCTGCTGAACCGTAAAATCAATGCCGCAGTGGATACGGGTGGATTTTCCGGATGCCTTCCCTATTGCCCCCGCCCGGATCCCGTGGATGGTGGTAATATCCCCGCCGACAATTATCCCCTTATCCCCCAGATCGATACTCTCCATGGCATAGATACTGGAATTGATGATTTCGGTCTCCACCGTCAGGGTTTTCCGGCAGGCTACCCGGCAGTTTTCTATAAATTTGGTTCTGAGGTACCCGCCGACCTTTACCAGGGCCCTGCCCCGGCCGATGATCCCCCCCGCTACGATAAGGTCGTTTTTGGTAATCACATCGGTCACGTCAAAGGTCTGTTTTATGGTCACCGAACCGCCGGAATAGATTTTAAATCCGTCCGATACGGGCCCGTCTATGATCACATCCCCGGGGAAAATGATGTTCCCCGTGGCGTACCCCACAGGTCCTTTTATCACCAGTGAATCCTGGACGCTGATGACTTTTTGGCTCTCTATCAGTTGACCCGCTGTTTCGGCAATGATATGGTTCTCATCGGTTCTGGTATTGGTTCCCCCGGAAACTCCCTCGGGCCGTTGTACCCGACGGGGAATAATCATCCCATGGATATTTGTACCGTCCTGACCTTTTTCCTGGGGCCGCTTATACGCCAGGATCTGTCCTTTTTTTACGATGACAAAGGGCGACTGGGTCCGGTAATCAATACGGTTTTTGGTATCGGAAAGGGACGGCTCCGGATTGGGGGTAAGTTCATAATATTCAAGAATCTCATCTTTTGGGGGCTCCCCCTGGGCAATGAGGACCTCTTTTATTGGTTTTCTGTCCTGATTACACCGGAGTATCGTTTCCTGAATGGTCTCTTCCCGTATCCCATAGACGATATTCAGCCGTTCCAGGACGGAAGAAACATAGGCGGGGGTTATGGGTTTTCCCGGTCCAATGGGGGGCATAAAATCCGCCATAGCCTCCAAGTCATCTTCAGAAAACGTAATGGACAGATACCCGTCGTTTTTATTTTCCCTTAAAACCGTTAAATGATTTTGTAAGTTTTTACTTTCCTGCGTTTCTTTGATTTGAGTGCTATTTTTCTTCTTAAGTGACTCCATTTTAATTTTATGCTCCGAATATTCCTATAATTATAATATCGACAAAATACCCTATATTAATAACTATACGATATGAAGGGATAATTTGCCCGCAATTATGGATCCTTAGGCGTGTGGATATCGGTTTCCAAAGTAAATTTTTGAAACCGCCCCGGGTTTTAAAAAAAACACTTGCAAAAATCGTCCCATCGGTGTATGTTTATGCAAGGGGGGGGAATAATTATTCGTGGTTTAGGGATAATTATCGCCCGGCTATGGAGAAACTGTGAAAGAACGGCTGGCTCGTTTAAAAACTGTCCGAAAACTGATAAAGACCTATCGAATTGAGTCTCAGGAAACGCTTTTAGGACATCTGCAAAAAGAAGGATTTATCGTCACCCAGGCAACCCTTTCCCGGGATCTAAAACTCCTCAAGGTGGGTAAGATCTCCGACGGTCATAACGGGTATGTGTATTCCCTGCCCGGAGAGGATGAACTCCAGGAGACCGAACGGACCTATATCCACGATTTCCTGCGGGGGTATGTTTCTATCGACTGGTCCGGGAATATGGTGGTGATCAAAACCTATTCGGGACATTCCGATTCGGTTGCCCTGGCGGTGGATAACTTGAGTCTGGATGACGTACTGGGAACCATCGCGGGAAGGGATAATACGGTTTTTGTGTGCCTTCGGGAAGGGATAACCGGAGAAGATTTTATGTTACGGATGAAGGAAAGCATTCCCGATCTGGAAGACTGAGGGAGTTATGAAATATAACGATTTTGATAAGGCCGCGGCCTATAAGCGGCTTTTGGAACTTGCCCCCCGGGGGAAGGGGTTTGATTTTGCCGCGCTGCTTACGGCGGAGCGGGTGCGGAAAGCGGTGGTTCCCCTGGCCGCGGGGTTGAGCTATTCCTGGGCGGCAAAGGCGGTGGACGATCCCGTGATGGAGGCCCTCCAGGCCCTGGCGGATGAGCAGGAGCTTGTGGGGAAGTTCCAGGCCCTGGTTGAGGGGGAAACCATGAATACCGGGGAAAACCGGAAGGTCCTCCACCACCTGCTCCGGGGACAACTGGGAAAACCGGTTCTCCATGAAGGGAAGGATCTGGGGGAATTTTACGCCCGGGAACGGGACCGGTTTTCGGCCTTTGCCGCGGCGGTCCATGCCGGTAAAATCCGGGGTTCCACGGGAAAGGCCTTTACCACGGCGGTACAGATCGGTATCGGCGGTTCCGACCTAGGGCCCCGGGCCCTGTACCTCGCCCTGGAAAATTGGGCCGCCGCTGAGGGGAAGGGCCGTTTACAGGCGAAGTTTATCTCCAACGTGGATCCCGATGACGCCTCCCAGGTAGCCGCTTCCTGTAATCTGGAAGAAACCATCTTTATCCTGGTTTCCAAAAGCGGTACCACCCAGGAAACCCTGGCAAACGAACTTTTTGTCAAGGACAAACTCACCCGGGCGGGGCTGGATCCCCGCAAACACCTGGCCGCGGTAACCAGCGAAACCAGCCCCCTGGCCCATAACCCCGCCTACCTTGATTCCTTTTATCTCGACGATTTTATCGGCGGCCGTTACTCTTCTACCTCCGCGGTGGGGGGGGTGATCCTCTCCCTGGCCTTTGGGCCGGAGGTGTTTTCGGAACTCCTCGCGGGCGCCCACGAGGCGGACCAAAACGCCCGGGAACCAAAGGCCGCGGCCAACGCCGCCCTGCTGGACGCCCTGATCGGCGTGTGGGAACGGAATTTTCTGGGGTACCCCTATACGGCCATTCTCCCCTACAGCCAGGCCCTTTCCCGGTTCCCCGCCCACCTCCAACAGCTTGATATGGAGTCCAACGGTAAGCGGGTCAACCGGGAGGGCCTTCCCCTGGCCTATTCCACGGGGCCCGTGGTCTTTGGGGAACCCGGTACCAATGGGCAGCATTCTTTTTACCAGCTCCTCCACCAGGGCACGGATATCGTCCCCCTGCAATTCGTGGGTTTTACCGAAAGCCAGCGGGGGGATGATGTGGAGGTGGACGGTTCCGGGAGCCAGACCAAACTCAAGGCGAACCTGGCGGCTCAGATTGTGGCTTTTGCCAAGGGCAAGACCGACACGAACCGGAACAGGGAATTCCTCGGGGGCCGTCCCTCCAGCCTTATCTACGGTAAACGCCTCACCCCCAAAGCCCTGGGGGCGCTCCTGGCCCATTTTGAAAACAAGGTTATGTTCCAGGGTTTTATCTGGAACATCAATAGTTTCGATCAGGAGGGGGTCCAGTTGGGAAAGGTCCTGACCAAAAAAGTCTTGGCCGCCCAAGCCGGGGGCAGTTCCGGGGATCCCGTTCTGGATGCCTATAGCGGGATTTTAGGGGTATAACCGGACCGTCAAGGAGGAGTTTACGAACCAGAAAGAGGTAATCCCCGCGGATAACCGCTGGGTAGAAAAGGATATTCGGGAATTTTCCGGCTCCCCCGCGGCCCGGATTGGGGATGAATGGATGTTGATCACCGCGGGAAACCTCCGGGAGGGAAGGGGCAACTGGAACACCATGACCGCCTCCTGGGGAGGGCTTGGGGTACTCTGGGGCCGGAATGTGGCCTTTATGTTTATCCGGCCTACCCGGTATACTTTTGAATTCACCCGGGCCGCTTCCCTTTTTACCCTTTCGTTCTTCGATAAAAACCACCGAAGGGCTTTGGAGATCTGCGGGGACTGTTCCGGCCGGGACACGGATAAGGCCGCGGAAGCCGGCCTTACCCCCCTGGGGTTTGAAGGGGGTAAAGCCGCGGGCGGCATCGGTTTTAGGGAAGCCTCGGAGATTGTTGTGTGCCGTAAACTGTATACCCACGATTTTGATCCCTCGGGATTTCTGGATCCCTCCATCGAAGAGAACTATCCGGAGTGGGATTACCACCGGATGTTTATCGGGGAAATTTCAGCATTAATGATAAACCGGGGGATATGACGCCCCGGGGCCGTCACTTTTTACTCAAGGCGCAGGCAAAACGCACCACCTGGGAAAAATGTTCCGGGGTAAGCCGGCGGCGGCTGTCTTGGGGCCCGTTGAGGCAGCGCCAGGTCTCGGGGATTAAAAGGGGATCATAATTTTTTTGAGCCTCCCGGTTTATCAGGGCCTGGGCGAGACCGGGTTTGTTCCGTAAAAGGGAAATAAAGGGGCCCGCTTCACTTCCGGGGAGGACCGTGATGGTCTGGGCGGGAATACCCGCCCGCAAAAAGCCCGCGTCGTCGGAAAAGGGGGTCGGCAAAAGCAGGGCCTTGTCCAGGTGGAGTTCCCGGGCGGTTTCCAGGGCCAGGTTTCTCAGCCGTCGTACCGCCTGTTTTGTTTTGATTATCCCCGGCCCCTGTTCATTTTTTATCAGATGATCGGCGGTGGTGGAAATAATCAGGGTGTCCCCGGTACCGCAGGCATCAAAGATAAAAAACCGCCCCTCCCCAAGGCCGGCCTGCCGTAAACCCACGGCCAAGGTATAGGACCCCTGGCTTTTGATGCCCTCGTCCCGGGTCAATTCTTCTTTATCGGTAAAAATAATCATCCAATCGGCGGTCTTTTTTTGCCTCAGCTTTATGGCCGTCTCTAAGAGCAGAAATACCGCGGCGCTGTTATCGTTGGCCCCGGGACTATCCGCCGCCCGGTCGTAATGGGCCACCAGAACCAGCGGGGCCGTCCCCCCCCGGGAGACCCGTTCCTCCCGGGAGGGAAAAACCATGAAATGCCGGTTTCCTGAAAGGGTAAGGATCGAACTCCGCAGGTCCAATTTATCCAACAGGGCCTTTAAAAAGGCAAACCGATCCGTCCCGGGGGCGATAAATTCCTTAAAATAACCGTAGGGGGCTTCCGGCAGGGGGGGCTTCATCGGTTTCGGAACCTACAGCCGGACCGCGGTAAAGGACCGGGAGGGGCCCGTCAATTCGTTTTGAGCCGCCATATTACAAAGTTCCCCGCTCCGGGCTTTAAAGGCGGCTTCCATAACGCCATAGATTGACCCCGCGGTAAGCTCCGGGGCGTGTTTAACGCCCCCGGTTTCAAGGTACGGGGATAAAACCGCAGCGCTGTTTCCCGCGTACCCATGGGTTACGGAGGACCGTATTGATAAAATAGCCACCAAAAACCTTCCTTAATCGGTTTTAAAATCCCCGCCGATAAAAGGCCGCCCTCAGGACCGGGGCCGGTGTATCCGCTTGTGGAACAGGGCCGTTATAAAACGGACAAATTTTGCCCTGGTTTTTCCGTATTTTTGGGAGAAATCCCGGGCCGCGTCGGAAATGGGATAGAGGATACCGTATTTTTTTTTCAAAAAATCCCAATGTTTGACGATCCAGACGTACAGATCCCCCGGGGTCCTGCCGGGGAAATTAAGATAGAGCCGTTCATCCTTGATTATTTTAATAATCGGTTCGTATACATGATTATACCAGGAAACCAGGGCCGCGGAAAAGGGAATTTCATCAGAAATTCCCTGGTTAAGATAATATTTATGGACCAGAATATGGTTGTAGATCACGTCATACCGGCCGGGCATACTGAAATCCAAATCATAGCAATGGGTGTATTCTCCAAATTCGGTTTTTTCGTAAAAGGCCTTTTTTTCTACGCCGATGATCCGCTCCCGGAGATCGTCGGTGGTCATGGAAGGATCAATGGTTATTTCACTGGAAAGGCTGATTACCTCCGCGTCGATCATCTCAATTCCCTGGCTTCTCGCCACCGAAACCCGGTGGTTTCCGTCCCGGACAAAATAGACCCCGCCGATTTCATAGAGCTGGATGGGGGGCAGGATGATATCCCGGATATGGGCTTCGTCAACCCGGACCCAGCGGGATTTCAGGTGATCCGACTTCGGCAGGAAATACTTGTTAAAGTCCCGGTACCGGCCTTCGCTGCCCACAATGAGGTTAATAGGAACCGTCTGCATCCCCTTATAGGTTTGGTTTTTTGGTTTAAGGATTTCCTTTACATCGTTAAAAGAAAGGAGTTTATCCTTATCGGTATTCATAAAATGCTGAATCCGGGAAAGAATGGCCCGGCCCCGGGCTTTTGAAAAATCTTCCGCGGCCCGTATGGTAAACATATTTCCCACTTATTTTTCCCTTGTATCAATCACGTAATGGCTAAAGGCATTTACCACCAGGGTGTCCTGATATCGGGTGGTCCTAATATCCGATAAATCATAAAGATGGATATGCCCATGAATGAGATATTTGGGTTTAAAAACCCGCATAAACCACAGAAAAGATTTGAATCCCCGGTGACAAAGATCCGCCTTATCATGGATGCCCCGGGGAGAAGCATGGGTCAGGAGTATGTCTAAAAATCTCCCCCGAAAGATCCGGTTGATGATCATGGCGGGGATGAGTTTTAAAATCTCAAGTTTCATCTGAAAGTCGGTATACTGATTTTCCCCCCGATTATACCGCATGGATCCCCCCAGACCGGCTATGATAAGTCCTTCTTCTTCTTTGACCCTGGAGCCAATATGGGTGGCCCCGGAACCGTAAACCGTCTCATCTTCTATCCACTTATGGGGGATAACCGTATCGGATTTTCTATACCGGTGCAATTCGGCAAGGTTATGATTTCCAAACACAAAAAACAGGGACTTGTTGAGGCTCGAAACAATAAACTCCAGATATTCCATGGGAAGATCCCCGGCGCTTAACACCAAATCGATGTCCTTAAAACGTTCTCTAATGGAGTTTGAATACACCAGCGGATCGATATGGTCGGAGATACATAATATTTTCATAATCCTCACGGTCTTTTCAAAATCCGATTTAGGGAAAAATACCGAATTTTTCTTGTAATCCCCGGTAAAAGCGGCGCGGATCCAAGAGAATTCCGTCGAAACCCGGTAAGGGGAACCGGATAATCCCCCGCCGTGAAGGAACGGCTCGGTTTTAATTTCCGGGAAACAATCCTTATCATGATCATTACTTTTTCCACTTCTTTGTGGTATCTTTATATATGAGATTAATTGTTTTAATCCTTCCTGTCAAACCGTCAAATACAGGGGGATCGGCATTATGGGGAGATTATGATACTATTCGGAACGGAGGGGGGGTATGATGAAGCGATTTGGCCTGGGGTTGAGCTTATGGGTGTTGTTTTTGGCCCAGGGTTTTGCCCAAGACGCCTTTACCCAGGGGGAAGAATTTTTTTTACAGGACAAACCCCAGGAAGCGATCCCCTTTCTGGAGCTTGTCCTGGCGGAAAATCCGGCCAATGTCCGGGCCGCTCTGTATCTGGGGATAAGCTACCAACAGCTTGACCGGTTGGACGAAGCCATCGCGGTGTTCCTGAAAATACTCCCCCGGGGCGGGGATGAGACCGCCCGGATTGCCTTTAACCTGGGTAATGCGTATTATAACAAGGGGAGTGTGAAATACGCGGATATGTATTATACCCGGGCCATTGAAGCGGATCCCGCCTATGCCTCCGCCTATTTAAACCGGGCGAATATCCTGATCCGGAGCGGCGCTCTCCTGGAGGCGGTGTCTGATTACGAACAGTACCTTTCCCTGGAGCCCCGATCACCAAAACGGCCCCGGATCGAAGAACTTATCGGTTATATCAAAGAAGAATTTGCCGCCAAAGAACCGCGCGGGATCGAGGCGGAACTCCCCGCCCAGGCCGAGGTTGAGCGGAAGCAGGGGCTTTTGAATGAAACCTCCGATTCCCTTCAAGCCGCCGCGGAAGAAACGGCCGGCCTTTCCGCCGGCGGCGAAGACGTTTTGGAATATGAGGATCAACTTGAGACGGAATAGGGATTTCCCATGGATAAAAAAACAGCAGCCCCTAACCCCGATTATCCCTGGAGGGCTGAAACGGAAAGGATGTGGTTAGCGGTATGAATGGATCAAAGGCCGTACAGAACTTCGTATTTGCCGCTATCCTCATTTTACTCCTCGTGATCGTGTGCCGGCTTTTTGCCCCGTTCTTTACGGTCCTTTTATGGTCCACGTTACTCTACATACTTTTGAGCCCCCTGCACCAACGGGTGATAAAAAAAATTACAACCTCAGGCATCAAGGGAAGGATATTAAAAAACCTATGGGCGGGAATATTTTCTTTGGGAACCGTGATCCTCATCCTGCTCCCCCTCTTTTTTGTGGCCGCCCAGTTTTTCAGGCAGATCACGGAACTTATCCGTTTGACAAGGGATACCTTCAACCATAATCCCGGAGTTATTGGGGATTTGCTGGAAAAAATATCCGGCTTGATCCGGGACATTACTTCGGATCAGATCATCATCAGCGCCGATGAAATCCAGCGGAGGATAGTCAGCTATTTGAGTTCGAGCCTCCAGAATCTTATCCAGTTGAGCAGCAGTATCGCCCGGAATGTGGGTTCCTTTCTTTTTGGACTGGTGCTTATGATATTCAGCCTCTTTTTCTTTTATATGGACGGTTCCTATCTTTCCCGGCTGGTTCTTCGCGCTATCCCCATCAGGAAAGAGTATATTACCGCCCTGGTGGGAAAATTTAAGGATATCACGAGAAACCTCTTTTTGGGGTATATTATGGTTGCCCTGGTACAGGCCGTAATGGCCTATATTGTTTTTTTAATTTTCCGGATAAAGGGGGCTCTGGTTTTCGCGGGATTGACCTTGCTCTGCGCCTTTATCCCCATGTTTGGAGCGGGCCTGGTATGGCTGCCCCTGGGGGTTATCCGTATGTTAGACGGCGAATTCCTTATAGGAATCCTATTTCTTGTTGTTTCGGGATTTTTTATTTCTACCCTGGATAATTTTCTGCGTCCCATATTCCTGCAGAACCGGATCCAACTGCACCCCCTGATCATTTTTTTTGCTATCCTGGGGGGGGTGCGGGTTTTTGGGTTTAACGGTATTATTGTGGGTCCCATGGTGGTAATTTTTTTCTTAACGGTACTGGATTTGTTCCTTACCGAACATATGATAAAACCGGAGTAGGGGGACAGGATGAACGCGATTATCACCGTGGTAGGTACCGATCATGTGGGTATTATTGCCCGGGTAAGCGCCTTTTTGGCGGAGCGGAATATCAATATAGAGGACATAAGCCAAACCATTTTAAAGGGCAATTTTGTTATGGTTATGATGGTTGATCTATCCGGGGGGAGCGTCTCCCTGGAAAAGATAAAAGAAGAACTTGGCGAAATCGGAAAAGCCATGAAGATATCCATCAGCATCATGCATGAGCAGGTTTTTAGCGCCATGCACCGTATATAAGTTATGTTGTTTACCCCCTTTGAAATAAAAGAGACCGTGGATATGTTCCTGCGGTACAAACTGGATATCCGGGCGATTACCCTGGGGGTATCCCTGCTGGATTGTACTTCCGCCTCCGGCGAGGAAACCCGCAGGAAAATCCGGGACAAACTCCTTAAAACCGCGGGTTCCCTGGTCCATACGGGCCGGCAGATAGAGGTTGAATACGGCATCCCGATTATCAATAAACGCCTTTCGGTTACCCCCCTGGCCCTCATCGCCGGCGCCTGTGAAGACGAGGACTATACCCCCTACGCGGTGGTCCTGGACGAGGTCGCCAAGGAGCTGGACATCGATTTTGTCGGGGGCTTCTCCGCCCTGGTACAGAAGGGGTTTTCCCGGGGGGATAGACGGCTCATTGATTCCATCCCCAAGGCGCTGTCCCTTACGGAACGGGTTTGCGGGTCGGTAAATGTGGCCAGCACCAAGAGCGGTATCAATATGGACGCGGTCCGCCGCATGGGGGAGGTCATCAAGGCCGCCGCGGAAAAAACCGCCGGCACGGACGGGCTCGCCTGCGCCAAACTGGTGGTCTTTTGTAACGCCCCGGAGGACAACCCCTTTATGGCCGGGGCCTTTCACGGAATCGGCGAAGGGGAGGCCTGCCTTAATGTGGGCGTTTCCGGCCCCGGGGTGGTAAAGGCCGCCCTGGAAAAACACCGGGACGCGACTTTTGACGAGCTGGCGGATATTATCAAAAAAACCGCCTTTAAAATTACCCGTATGGGCCAGCTCGTGGGGATGGAAGCGGCGAAACGTTTAGGGGTTCCCTTTGGTATCCTGGATCTCTCCCTGGCCCCTACCCCCGCAGTGGGGGATTCGGTGGCCCGGATCCTGGAGGAAATGGGCCTGGAATCGGCGGGAACCCATGGAACCACCGCGGCCCTGGCCATGCTGACGGATATGGTGAAAAAGGGCGGGGTCATGGCCTCTACCCACGTCGGGGGATTTTCCGGGGCGTTTATACCGGTTTCAGAGGATGAAGGTATGGCGGCGGCGGTGCGGGCCGGTTCCATCGGCCTGGACAAATTAGAGGCCATGACCTCGGTCTGCTCCGTGGGGCTTGATATGATCGCCCTTCCGGGGGATACCTCCGCCGCGACGATTTCGGCGATCATCGCCGATGAAATGGCCATCGGCATGGTGAACAATAAAACCACCGCGGTACGGATCATTCCGGTACCGGGTAAAAAAGCCGGGGAATGGGCCGAATTCGGCGGTCTTTTGGGGGGCGCCCCCGTTATGGCGGTAAACGGGGCAAAAAGCGAGGGCTTTATCGCCCGGGGCGGCAGGATACCCGCCCCTATCCATAGTTTCAGGAATTAAACCGGACTCCCCAAAAAATCCGGCGGCGGTATCCCGAATGAACCACCCGGCCCTTCACCCCGGAGGGCTGTTCCGAAACTTTAGGGCAACGCTGATTAACTTGACGCTACCATCGTTGCCCTATTATTTTTCTCGTTTTTCTACGAAAAACTGCGAAAAAACCACATTAAAGGCGCGCTGATTTATTCTCGATTGAATAAATCAGCGCTTCCTTAGTTTTGGAACAAGCCCGGGGATTCAAAAAGTCTGACCGGCAGTATGGCGGAACAGCCGCGGTGGACAGGGGTTAGGCTACGTAGCACTCCAGAAACCGCTGCCGGGAGGGGTGCTGAAGCCGCTTGAGCGCCTTCTTTTCGATCTGGCGGATCCGTTCCTTGGTAAGGTTGAAGCGGTCGCCGATTTCTTTGAGGGACATGGGGATACTGTTTCCCAGGCCAAAACGGAACCGGATAATAGCCGCTTCTTTTTGGTTCAGGGTACTCAGTACCATTTCGATGTCGTTTTGGAGGGTCGCCTTAACCGCGTGTTCATCCGGGGCGGCGTAGTTTTCATCCTCGATAAAATCTCCCAGTATCGAAGAATCTTTATCGGTGTATATGGGGTTCTCCAGGGATACCAGATCCCGGCTGATATTGATCAGTTCCGATACCTGAACCGAATCCATGTCCAGAAGCCGGGCAATTTCGGTGATTTCCGCTTCCGAATTGTTATCGGCCTGTACTATTTTCCGGGCCTTTTCAATCTGCACCAATTCGTTGGCCCGGTTAAGGGGGAGCCGAATCATCCTGGATTTTTCACAGATCGCCTTGAGGATAGCCTGGCGGATCCACCATACCGCGTAGGAGATGAAATGATATCCCTTTTCCACATCGTACCGTTCTATGGCGTTTAAAAGACCGATGTTACCTTCGCTGATAAGGTCCGAAAGGGGCAAGCCCTGGCCCTGATATTTTTTTGCCACATTGACCACAAAGCGCAGGTTGGAATTTACCAGCTTATCCCGGGCGGCCTGGCTGCCCTCTGCCGCCGCCCTGGCTATGGACTCTTCTTCATCCCGGGTTAAGAGGGGAATCCGATTGATTTCTTTCAAGTACATGGAGAGAATATTTTCATCGGTTCCTGAATTTTGAACTGTTGTCTTATCATTAAGGGTTTTAGCTACCACTGTATGCCTCCTAAAACTGATATAAACTATGTAGCAAAAACCATGCCAAGACCGGGCTTTAAGAAATTTTTCCGCGCCGTCCCCGCGATAACGTAATTCTATACAGGATAAGTAATTATGAATAACAAATACGATGAAAAATCTTTAAAAAAATCTTAAAATTTCTCCGGTTTTTTGATTTTACCAAAAAGGTTCAAAATGACTCACTTTCTTTATTTACCCTAAAAAATGGGTCAAATTAGGTCTCATCCGCCGGAACCGGCTTAAAAAAGGCCGGTCTTTCAAAGAAATATCACATATTTCTTGACCATCCCGAAGATTTTTCGTATATTCTATGTATCCAAATATCCCATAATTATTATAATACAACGGAGGTACCTATGAAAGTAAAACCCTTGGCCGATCGGGTCATGGTTAAGCTTGAAAAAAATGAAGCCAAGACCGCGGGCGGGATCATCATTCCCGATACTGCCCAAGAAAAGACCCAGGCAGGCACGGTTGTGGAAGTTGGTGATGACAAGGACGTGATCAAGGTGGCGGCAGGTCAAAAGGTTATGTATGACAAATATGCCGGAACCCAGATAAAAATCGACGGAGTGGAACACCTTATCCTGAAAATGTCGGATATCATCGCGATTATTGAGTAAGGATTCGGAAACGTTAGTTTCCGGATAACAACCGCTTAAAAACAGTAAAAACGTGGATTTCGCAGGAAATCCACGTTTTGGAGGAGACCGGTGAAAGAACCGGAAGGATTATCCCACCGGTCCAAGGGGCGGTTGAAAGGTAACCGGACGGCAGGTCCCCCGCCGTTACAGCCTAAACTTGACCCACAATTCAGGTTTTACCTGTTTCGGGATAGATCTCCCCCTTGAGTGTTTTCGGCTTGAGGAGGACAGGGGCGCCGGTTCGGAATCCGGGGCGGATTAACGCCGCTTATCCGGGTACGGGGGCGAGGAGAAGAGGGAATATGAGGGGAAAAACGGTTTGGAGCGTTGTTTCCCCATACCGGGGTCTGACCCCGATGTCCGAATTTCCATACGAGGGTCTGACCCCAGCGTTCGACACCTCGCTCCACTCCCCTGCCGCCGTTATCTCCTCCGGCGCCTCCCCCTCCACTATCCGCGACCCATACCGGTCCCCCCAGATATGCCCGATCCGGCCCTCCGCCCGGTTGTACCGTTGGGCAAACACCTGTTTCAGCCACTTCATGAT
>JAIRMO010000224.1 GCA_031258625.1 Spirochaetaceae bacterium
CGTTTTGCTTAATCACCAGGGCGATGTTTTCCAGGACCCGGTCGCCGGCAAGGTGCCCATAGCTGTCGTTAAAATCCTTAAAATTATCCACGTCAATGACAATGATGGAGGAGGTGTAATTGATCCGTTTTGACCGGGCGATTTCTTCATTAAGACGGGTCATAAAAAAGCCGTGGTTAAAAAGCCCGGTTTTAAAATCCCGTACCGAATGTTCATAATGGAGATGGTTTTGTATGGCATTGGAAACAAAGGACATGAGGTGCTGAAAAAAGTCAAGCTCCTCCGGGGTATACGCTTCCTCCAGCATTTTCCGGCCCACGAGGATAAGCCCGTATAAACCGGAAGGCCCCTGGATAGGGGCAACCAATTCCGGCTGAACTTCGTTTAGCGCCTGGGCCATGGAGGCATTCTCTAACTGTTCCATCAGGAGGGTATAGGCTATGGGTTTTGGATGTTGCTGAAAAAAACGCTCAAAGGGGGTAATGGTATTGATTTTGATGGACAGATCCACTTCCTTATAATTCCGATAGCCCTTGACGGTGATATCATCCCTGTTTTGCAGGGGCTTCCAAAGGAACATAATAAAAGAAGGCAAAAAATGATCCGAAATCTGCCAAACCGCGGCGTCCATAATGTCGCCGATAGAGGTCCGGTTAAAAATATCCACCGCCCCGGAAAGCAGGCTTTTATAATCCCGAATCTCTTTGTTGAGTTGGTCAATATGGTGAAATATCCCAATGTCTTGAAGCAAGGTATAATTTTCTATGATCCGGGGATTTGATAGAAAGTCATGGGGGACTTTTAATTTATCCATTATGTTATGGAATAATGATCGGCGATGGTTTTTCTCCATTCGGCCCTATTTTCCTTATCCTCCCATTCAAGAATTTTTTTGATGGAGAAATTCCGGGAATTTTGACTATGATTAAAACGGACCACGCCGAAACGTCCGCCTCCAAGATAGGCGATGACCTCCCCATTTTCCAGGGATTCATGTTGCTCAATTTTGGCGACAACACAGTCAAAATGGGCCGGCTGGCCGGTACTTTTATCCGTCAACGCGGCCGCTATATCCTTGATAGGTTTTCCGCAACAGGGACAATTCGGAGACGGGATTGGCTCCTTGGATGTCCTCGGGGGTATCCATTTGAGGCGCTCATAGATAACCCCTTGGTCCACGTCATACCGGGGGGGATCGGCCTTTTTTTTGCCCTCCCTGGACCAATTCTCGTTGTCCCGATCCCGGCGCCTAAAGGGCCTTCTCCGGTTATTCCCTCCTTTACCGTTGTTGTTCATACCAAGCTCCTCCCTGGGGGATATTTAATAATTCATCACTCAAGATTTGGGCAATCCGTTGTATCCCACCGTACAGATAATCCTTATTATCTATTTTTTTACGCAAGTAATCAATTCTTACTAAGGATGATTGAGGCTGTTCCGGGAATTCAGTTTTTGGAGCCGCTTCCTTGGATTTTAATTGATTTTTTTGTTGAAGGGTCCTCATACCTCCTCCGTAAAGGCTGCGGTAAGATGGGTTGTGGTTTCGGGACTAATAAATACAACATCAAATCGAAGGGCCATACAATTATATTCTCGATGGGAGGAGAGGAAATTCTTAGCTGTTTCTATGATCCGGCGCTGTTTTTTGGGGTTGATTCCGAACCGGAGATCCTCAAACCCATAGGCGGTCCAGGATTTTACCTCTACAAACACCATGGTCTCTCCGTCGAGGGCTACAAGGTCAATTTCACCGGAATTAAAACGAATATTCCGGGCGATAATCGACATTCCCGCTTGTTCCAGGGCGGCCGCGGCTTTGTTTTCCCCCTCCCTGCCCATACCAGCCTTATTCATGTTTTTTCACAAAGTCTTTGGGGTCCAGGGCCCGGACAATAAAAAGATTCCTTTCGGTTACCAGATCAATGGGTTTCTCTTCGTTTCGGGAATAAACCTTACCGGATTCGTCAACCAACAGGCCGATCTTGGGCCGCAGGGGCGTCTCCGTCCGGACTTCCGTGATCCGGGCAATGGCGCCGTTGTTAAGGAGGATAAAGGAACCGATGGGGTAAATTCCCATGGTTTTGATAAAGGACTTGAGTACGTTCGGGTCAAAACAACGGGAATTATCGGCCAGCAGGTTTTTCATGGCCTGATACCCTATCATGGAATTGCGGTAGGGTTTTTCATTGACCATGGCCTCAAAGGCGTCCGCCACGGACACGATCCGGGCGCCTTCGTCGATATTGGCACCCGCCAGCCTCTGGGGATAACCCGTACCGTCCCAGTGTTCATGGTGCTGCAACACCACCAAACCCACCCCCTGGGCGTAAAGCAGTTCTTTACAAACAATTTTATAGGAAGCCGGGGGGTGGGTCTGCATTTGCCGCAGCTCGGCCTCGGAAAGCCCCCCCCGTTTATCCAGGACTTCCCGGGGGAGCCTGAGCATACCCACGTCATGGAGGAGGGCCCCGGTAACAATTTGCAGTAACCTTTGGCTGGGGATTTTAAATTCCACGGAGATAAGGTACGAAAGAATCGCGGTATTAACCGCAATCTTGGCAAAATCGCGGCCTATTATCTCCCTACCCAGGATATAACTGACCATACGCCCCCGTTGTTCCCGAATCACCTGGATCAGCCGGTCGATTATACCATCGATAATATGGACATTCACCCGGTTCCCGGCGGCAATAACGTTAAAAACATCGTTGAGCTCGTCAATCAAACCGATATAAAGGCGGTAGGTTCCCTCGTTTTCCGGCGTATCCGGCCGGGAAACGAGGGTGGAAAGCTGGACGCCCTTCAAGGACCCGGTTTTCGGCGGATGGGCGGTTTCCTCTTCCCGGTCATCACCGGGGGCGGTTATCTCCCCTTCGGTCTGTACCGTTTCTATCCCCCAGGCAATGAGCCGTTCAATGTCTTTTTTCCGTATGGCTATCCTCGCGGGGACCAAAAGCTTGTCTTCTTCGATGTATACCGGTTTGGTATACATCGAATCCGCCTGTAACCGGTTAACCGGAATCTGTTTCATCCATATTCCTTTGCCCGTATAAACGCCAGGACTTTTGCCGCCGCTTCCCAACACCAGGGGGGTATATACTCCCCCACGCCGACACCCGCTTCCAGAAGCGCCGCCAAAGCGGGCTCCTCGACCACCTCGATCCCCGCCTCCCGGGCGACAGCTAAAATTCGTAAGGCCTCCCCGTCTTTACCGGAGGCAAGAACCCGGGGCGCGGGATCCTCCGGGGCATACGAAAGGGCGGCGGCAACTCTCCTTTGAGGTATTTTACACCTCCTTATTTAGAGAACGCAAGGCATCATCCCGGCTGTCCGCAAAAAACGGCATTTCCCCCGGGGGCTTGACCGTTACGGCCCCCCCGATGGGGCCCAGGGCTTCCCGGATCTCCCTTTCCAAGGCTTCGGGGCTCTCTCCTTCCGGGTGCGGGCTAAGATAAACATCGGTCCTGGGGGGGCCTTCCCCGTCTTTATGCAGCGCGAAAAGCCAGCGCCGGGATTCACCCTTGACATCCAGGGCTAAACGTTCCGCCTCGTACCGGTAACCCCCGCGGCAGGTTAAGAGTATCCTCAGGGAAGCCTTCGTTTCAACGCCCCCGGACGCGAAACTAAAGGGGATCACCACCCACCGTTCCCGGTTTTTACCGGGGATGCGGTTCATTATCCTGAGCAGGGGGGAAGCGGCCTCGGCGTCTTCGGCGGTTTTTTTAATTTCCCCCGGTTCCGGGGGGGTGTCCCGGGGCTCCCGGCCGTTTTGACCGCCGCCCTTCTCCCCCTCCGGCGGGTCCCGGTAACCGGGATCCAGGGCGGCGGCATAGGCCGCCAGGGCTTCCCCGGTAAGGCCCAGCCCCTTGGCAGCGGCGGCGGCCGCCGCCAGGGCCGCCCCTTCGGCCTTCGGCCCGGGGGAGGCGCTCAGGGCCTCCCGCCTGAGGCGGAGGACCAGGCCCGGCTCCAGGGGCAGGGCAAAAAACCGGATGAAACCCGCCAAGGCCCGGGAAAGATCGTCCGGGGGAAGTCCCAGGCTCAGGGCCAGGGCGGTCATGGCTTCAGCGGGGGGCGGGACGGGGGGTTGCCCGGACAGGGCCGGGGGAGGAGCCGCCGGCAAGGGGGGCGGCTGCCCTGGTTTTGCCGTTAAAGCATAAAACAACCCCTCCTCGGTTTTAACCGGGGCAAGGGGAGGGAAGGAGGTTTTCGGTCCCGGGGGAGGCGTGAGCCTCACCACGTTCTAGGATGAAGCGTCCGGGGCCGCGGCAGCTCCGGGCTTGGGCAGGGAGCTTTTTTTTACGATAAGTTCCTTAATTTTGGCGGCCTTACCGATCTTGTCCCGAATATAGTAGAGTTTTGCCCGGCGGACCTTACCAGGCCGCGTCATCTCAACCCGGGCAATCCGGGGGGAATGGAGGGGGAAAACCCGCTCCACCCCAACCCCATAGGAATTTTTTCGTACCGTAAAGGTCTTCCCGATCCGGGAATTTTTCATGGCAATTACCAGGCCCTCATAGACCTGGATCCGCTCATTTTTACCTTCCACGATCTTAAAATAAACCTTTACCGTATCGCCGATGTGGAATTTATCCACTTCGGTTTTCATTTGGGAGGCTTCAATCGCCCGTATCTCGTTCATCTTTCCCCCTGCGCTTCCTGTATAAGTTTACGGGTTTCCGCGTCAAACAGCCCCAATTCCTCCCCCCGGCGGATCAGATCCGGCCGCAGGGCAAGGGTTTTTTCCACCCGTTTCTTAAGACGCCAACGCCGTATATTTTCATGGTGTCCCGAAAGCAAAATCTCCGGAACCCGTAGTATACCATATGTTTCGGGGCGTGTATACTGGGGATATTCCAGCAGTCCCCCGGAAAAACTCTCCTCCGCCAGGGATTCGGGGGCGATCACCTG
>JAIRMO010000148.1 GCA_031258625.1 Spirochaetaceae bacterium
GCCCCGCTACCGGGGGATAGATCCCCCGCTGGGTAAGTTCCCGGTCCTGGACGATCTGCCCCTCGGTGATATACCCCGACAGATCCGGAATGGGGTTGCTGATGTCGTCGTTGGGCATGGTGAGGATCGGTATCTGGGTAATGGAACCGGTGGAACCGTGGATCTTCCCCGCCCGCTCGTAGAGGCTCGCCAGATCGGAATAAAGGTAGCCGGGATACCCCTTACGGCTGGGAACCTCCCCCCGGATGGAGGAAACCTCCCGGAGCGCCTCGCAGTAATTGGTCATGTCGGTCATTACCACCAGGACGTGCATGTTTTTTTCGTAGGCCAGATATTCCGCGGCGGTCAGGGCGCACCGGGGGGCCACCAGCCGCTCCAGAGAGGGGGCGTCCGCCAGGGAAAGAAACACCACCACATTCGCCAGAACCCCGGTCCGTTCAAAATCGTCCAGAAAGAACCGGGCCACGTCGTATTTTACCCCCATGGCGCAAAAAATCACCACAAAGGATTCCCCGGCGCCCAGGATCTTTGCCTGCCGGACTATCTGGGCGGCGAGTTTGTTGTGGGGAAGGCCGTTCCCGGAAAAGATCGGCAGCTTTTGCCCCCGGATGAGGGTGTTCATCCCGTCGATGGCGGAGATCCCGGTCTGGATAAAGTCCCGGGGATAGGTCCGGGCATAGGGGTTGATAGGAAGGCCGTTTACGTCCTGGGTCAGGGAAGAAAAAATATTCCCGTAACCGTCGATGGGCTCTCCAAGGCCGTTAAAAACCCGGCCCAAGAGACCGGTACCCACCCGGAGTTCCATGGGCTTTCCCAGAAATTCCACCCGGCTGTCATCGGCGGACAGTCCCGTATTGTTTCCAAAAAGCTGAATGGCGGTCCAGTCTTCGCTCATATCCACCACCCGGCCCAGGCGTTTCTCCTCATCCCGGCCGTAAACCGCCACCACCTCGTTGAACCCCACGTTCCGGCCCCGGCGGGTGATCACCACCGGGCCTTCAATCCGGGAAAGTCCCCGGTACTCTATACCCCTCATACAAAACCTCCGCGGACGATCCTCTTAAAAGTACCGATCATAGCATATCCCGGTTCCGGTAACTCCGTTCCAGTTCTTCCAGGGACGCCCGCATTTCCCGTTCAAAGTTTAAAAGCCCCTCGGGATCGTCGTTTTTGATCTCGCTCTTGAGCCGGGAAAGCCGCTCCCGGATGGGGAGGGAGTTGATCTTATACAGGGGCGCCCCCAATTTGATACAGGCCTGGGACCGCTGATAGAATTCCATGATGAGTTCCAGAAGCCGCACCTGTTTGGCGGGGACGCAGTACATATCCACCTCGTCAAAGGAATTTTGCTGGAGAAAACCGTTTTTGAGGAGTTCCGCGGTGAGGAGGATAAGACGCTGATCATCCGGGAGGGCGTCGGGACCGATGAGCCGGACGATCTCCGCCAGGCGCTGCTCTTTTTTAAGGAGATCCAGGGCTTCCTGGCGTACCGGGGCCCACTGGGGGTTCACCTTTTCCCACCAGGATTCCACTTCCCCGGCGTATTCGGAATAGCTGTCTGTCCAACTGATGGCGGGGTAATGCCGGGCGTTGGCCAAATCCCGGTCCAGGGCCCAGAAACAGCGGATGAACCGTTTGGTATGCTGGGTGACGGGCTCGGAAAAATCCCCCCCGGGGGGAGAAACCGCCCCGATGATGGAGATAGACCCCTCCGCCCCCCCGCAGGTACGAACCCGTCCGGCCCGCTCGTAAAATTCCGCGAGCCGCGTGGGGAGGTACGCGGGAAAGCCCTCTTCGGCGGGCATCTCCTCCATGCGGCCCGAAAGCTCCCGGAGGGCCTCGGCCCAGCGGCTGGTGGAATCCGCCATGATTGCCACATGGTACCCCATGTCCCGGTAGAATTCCGCCAGGGTAACTCCGGTGTAGATCGATACTTCCCGGGCCGCCACGGGCATATTGGAGGTATTGGCGATGAGGATGGTCCGCTCCATGAGGGACCTGCCCGTCCGGGGATCGGTCAGCTCGGGAAATTCCGTCAGGACATCGGTCATTTCATTTCCCCGTTCCCCGCAACCGATATAGATGATCACATCCGCGTCGCACCATTTGGCAATGGCGTGCTGGGTCATGGTCTTACCGGTTCCGAAGCCCCCGGGGATGGCCGCGGTTCCCCCCTTGGAGAGGGGAAAAAACACGTCGATGACCCGTTCCCCGGTGATCAGGGGTTTGTCCGGGGGAAGCCGTTCCGCGCTGGGCCGGGGGATCCGTACCGGCCACCATTGGGCCAAGGGGATGACCTCTCCGGAGTCGGTCCGGGCCGCCGCCGTATCCGGGGGATAGTCCCCGGGGGGGATGAGTTCCGTCAGCCGCCCTTCCCGAATAGTGGGGGGGATCAGGATCTTACAGGTAATGCTTTCCGTTTCCTTTACCGTTCCCAGGGTTAACCCCGGAAGGGCCCGTACCTCGGCGCCCGCGGCCAACCGGGCCGTCAGCTCCGGATCGGGGACAAAGGTCCAGGATTTGGCCGGATCCAGGGGCTCCCCCCGGCTGCCCGCTGCCATAAAGGGCCCGTTTTGTTTAAAGAGGACTTCCAGGGGACGCTGGATCCCGTCGTAGATGGTACCGATGAGTCCGGGGCCGAGGAGTACCGAAAGGGGCCTTCCGGTGGATACGGCGGAAGCGCCGATCTTGAGCCCCGTTTCGTCTTCGTATACCTGGATCACCGCCTCGTCCTGTTCCAGCCGGACTATCTCTCCGATGATCCGTTTCTCCCCGACCTCCACCACATCAAAAAGACCCGCCCCGCCGAGCCCCTCGGCGCGAATAATGGGGCCTGAAATTCGTCTGACCTTACCTTCAATCACCCAAGAC
Organism: Spirochaetaceae bacterium; assembly: GCA_031258625.1. Taxonomy (GTDB): domain Bacteria; phylum Spirochaetota; class Spirochaetia; order Treponematales; family Breznakiellaceae; genus JAIRMO01. Next base: position 2,872 of record JAIRMO010000148.1, read on the forward strand.
CCCCTCCCCAAAAAGGGCCGCCACCAATTCCGCCCGCTTGTCCTCAAGCATCTCCTGGGCCATTCCGTCGATGGAGGCGGTAATCCGTACCGCCGGAGCATCGGCGACCAGGGCGGGAAAGGTTCCGGCCAGATTGAAACCGGGCTTCGCCGGGTTTAAAACCCAGCCCCCCTGGGGAAACACCCGCTGTAAAATCTCCAGGGCCTCTTCCCGGGTAAGCCCCCGGTAGGTAACCGGAAGCCCCCCTTCCCGGAGGTCCGCCAGTTCAGGACATTCCCGGAACCGTCTCGCTAGTTCCCTTCCCAAAAGGAAGAGGAGCCGTTCCCGGGACAGACCCTCCAGGTATCCCTTCATAGCGGATTGTAAAAAGGATTCCACCTTTTCGGAGCGAACCCTCCGTTTGTCCAGGGGAAGCCGGGCCATGATCTCCCCCCGGGACTGTTCTTCCCGGCGGTTATACCGCCGGCCTATATCGGCCAGGGCATCTTCGGTTTTCTTTTGCCAAAGTTCCCCGGCGTTTTTTACCGTATCGTCCGCGGTTTTGAGGATACGGTAGGCCTTTTTCCGGGCATCCTCCAGGATCTCCCGATCCAGTATCTCTGTTGATCGCAGTTCTTCCATAAATTTCTAAACCCGTATTCCTATGGCTTCCCGGATGGAATCCACCAGGGACTTACGGCCCTCCAGTTTTCCCATGGTACCGGGCACCTCCACCACCAGGGGATAACGGCCGGAAAGCTGCCATTGGGTAAGTTCATCCCCCAGCCAATCCGCGGCTTCTTCGGTCATGATCAAAACCCGGCAACTTTCGGAATTGGGGAGTACCGTTCCGGCGGTTTCATCCCAACCTTGGGTAATCTTTAAAAAAACCGACCGGGCATGGCCGGCATCGGCAACGGCCTCTCCGTTAATACCCACAAACCGGAAAGCGGTCACCAATTCCTCATCCCCGATAAAAAAATAATCCACCGGTTTCTAGAATATCATAATGAGGAGGGCCACGAGGAATCCCCAGAGACAAATCCCCTCGGCGAGCCCCGCGTAGGGCAGGGCCTTTCCGGAAAGCTCCGGGTTTTCGCTCATGGCCCCCATGGCCGCCGATCCAATCTGTCCTACCGCGACCCCCCCGGCGATACAGGAAATCCCCACCGCCAGGGCCGCGGCAAAATACTTCCACACCGAAGTATTCCCCGGGACCGTCTCGGAGGCCGCCTCGGCGGCGCCCTGCGTCTCCTGGGCAAAACCTACGGTACCTGAGAGGACACAAAAAACCAGGGCAAACAAAACAACCAAACGTTTCATCATATAACTCCTCAAAATCTTGAGCCCCTTTCGCCACCCGGTTGGGTTTGAAAAAGACCTGAGAAAACCGGCCCAAGGACCGGTTTTCTTTGAACTCATATTACTTGACAAGCAAAACTTGTCTTTCAAAATATGACATTTTGAACCGGCTTCAATCGGAATTCCTGACCTTACCCGGAACAACCTCCCGGCGAAACCGGAAGGGGGAAAATTCCACCCCGGTTTCGGTAAAAAACTTGCTAAAGAATTCATAATATTGAAGACGTACCACCTGAATGGCGACGATCATGCCTTCGAGCAGGATTATCACGGTGTTCCCAAAGATCATGATCATCACCGAAAACAGGAGCCCTCCGGCGATGTGGGACACCATCCCCGAAAGGGTAAACACAATAAAGGACAGTACCGCGTGGGACAGGGCAAAGGCTCCGACCCGGAGAAAACTCACCGTATTGGAGATATAGGTCGACGCGGTTTCCAGGATTTCCACAAACCCTTCCATAATAAAAACCATAAGCCCCTGTTCCAGGATGGGCCGCTCCCCGGATATGATCCGCCATATCACCGGGCCAAAAAAGATACCGCAAGCCGGCGTCAACAACCCCCCCAGGTCAAACCAGGTAAAAGGCTTTCCCGCCAGGATCTTTACGGCGATAAAAACGGCATACCAAAAAAGCAATACCCCCGCCAGGCCGGTTTTTGAGAAAAAGGCCTTTTCATACTTTTTGAGGGTACATTGATTGACGATGTTCACCAAAAGCCCCACGGAATTGAGGAGGATCCCCACGGCAAGGGTAAATCCAAAAAAATAAAAGAGTTTTTCTATACTGCCCTTTTCCGGCATAAGATGGAGAATCCGCCCGGGAGGTTCCCCGGTCTGACCGGTGAGGTTCATGAAAAACCCCGTAATTGCCTTGGTGGGGGCGATGAGGAACTCTTCGTGGGTAAAAACTTCGCCGTTTAAAAAACCCATAACCATGGAACTGATCCCCACCGCAATCAGCGGGACAGAATACTTCCTGAAACCTCCCAGGGCCTTAGGCCCCCTTTTTCCGGTAAGGAGCCCCAGGAGGAAGAGGACCAGACCCTGGCCCAAATCCCCAAACATAATACCAAAGAGGATCGTAAAAAAGAAAGCCACAAAGGGGGTGGGATCGATGGTTCCGTAAAGGGGAGCCCCATAGGAGAACACCACCCCTTCAAAACCCTTGACAAAGGAACCATGTTCCAGGGAAACGGGAACCTTTTTTTTACCCTCTTTTATATCCTCCACTTCATCGGGGTTAAAAGCCCGGATCGCTACCCTTCCTTCGGTGCATTTTTCCAGCCCCTCCACCATGCCCGGCACCGCGTCCGACGGGACCCAGCCGGATAACACATAGACGCTCCGGGTACTCCGCAGCTTCCTTTTGAGCTGTTCCACCAGGGATGCCATAAGGTAGGCCGCGGCAAGGGAGGCCAGGGTTCCGCCGTACTCGTCCCGCATCTGGGCTTTTTCGGCGCTTATTTTGTCCAATTCCCTTTGTACCCCCGCGAGCCGGGCCCCAAGCCCCGAAAGCAGTTCTCCGGGAACCCCCTTATAGCCTTCGGGGATAGTAATGGGAACAAAGGACAATTTTTTTAATTCCGAATCCAGGGCAAACCGGCCCTTCCGGGAAGCCGCGGCCAGTATACGGTCCCCGGGCTCATCGGGGGACCCTTGCCCCAGGGGGATAATCACCGCCCGGTCCGAGAGATTTTCCCGTAATTCGTTTTGTTTTTTAGGATCCAGCCGTCCGACCCGAAGGGTCAGGTAGGAAAGCTGGTCCAATTCGGAAAAGGGCGCGTTGAGATTGGCAAAAGCCTTGGCTTCGTTCAGGGCCTCCTCAACCTTTCTTTTTTCCCCCTTTTCCTCGTTCTCCCGGTTGCTCAAGATCCCTATGGCCGTGGTGATTTTATCGGTAAGCACTTCCTCGGTTTCTCCGGGAAGGCGGCTCGATTCTTCGGGTTCTTCGGGAAGTTGAAGGCCCAAATAGGCGGCCCTGGCCTTGATACGTTCCAGGTTTTCCAGAATATGCCGGTAATCCGCGGTATCCAGGGCATGAACCACCCCTTGGGCCTCCTCGTCCTCGGAAAGGTGTAGAAGGGCCCGGCGGCCCAAATATTCTATCACCTGATCCACATCCCGGCTTAAAACAGTGAGCTCAATCTGTTTCATCTTCCTGGGGCGTATCATGGTTCTACCTCCAGCATGGCGAACACATCTTTGGCGGACAAACCCAGGCCGAGACCTTCGGCGACACTGGTCAAGAGGTCCTCTTCAAACTGCTTGAGTTTAATAAAACAGGAGACGGTATCTATGGAAAAGGGACTCCGGCGGAAGAATTGCCGGGCCAGGTGGTACAGGTATTGGGCGGCCGCGTTTTGGAAATACCGGGGGTCGGCCTTCCAGGGCTCCCCGGGCCTTTCAGGGTTGAGAAACTCCGTCCGCCCCCATTTTTCCCAGTCCGAAGGATTGTCCAGGGCCATGGACAGGGATGCCAGGGCGTCATCCGCCAGGGTCCTTTCTCCCGGGGCCTCCGGGGTATGGGAAGGGGCCTGGGGGGCGTGTTTTTTCCCGGTTTTGATAGGAACGAGGATGTTTTTTATTTCCTCCGGGGGCATTCCATAATAGGTTCTCAGCCGTAAGGCCCAGGATGCGTTCCTGAGGGAGATCTCTTCGGCCAGGATCTTTTCGATGGCGGTCCGGTCCTTTCCCGGCAGGGAAAAAAGGGAATTCCACAGAAGGGTATAATAGCGGCGATCCAGTTTGGTCTGAAGGAGGATGCCGTCTTTATCGGCGTGGATATCCTCTTTCAGGAGAAAGGCGAATTCCGTATCCGTTACCATGGCCGCAAGATCCGGAAAGGCCTTGAAATTTACCGTACCAAAGTCCCCCAGGCCGGTAAATTCCGGTTTTTTTGCCTCCGCTCCGGTGATAGCGCTTAGGGCGCTTTTGATATCCCCATATTCATAGGACCTGACCAAGCGTAAAAGCAGTTCCGGAGGATTTGAGAAGGATCTCACCAGGGAGGTAATCTGTTTCACCGCCCGTCCGGTGATACGCCGTTCCAGGTCCACGAGGAGTTCCCGTTCGGGGAGGTCCCGGGTTTTATGGGGAAATACCAGCCGGTCCAGTTCCGTAAGCCGGGTTACGGAACTAAGCCGGGAAATTCCTTTTCCCACAAAGGATTTTCCGATTACCCCGCAAGCCTTGGCAAAGGCGTAGGCCCGTTCCCCGGATCCCGTCATGTTAACAATCCTTCTCCAGGAAACTTTCAACAGTCCTGATAAAGGCTTCGGTATTAACCGGCATGGCATCAAGACTATCCTCGTAAAAGCCGAGCTGTTTTTTATAATCCTCTTTTACCCGGGCTATTTTTTCTTCATATTGGGCCTCCAGGCGGTCCGTTTCCCGGTTGTACCGTTCGTCGTATAGACGACGATTCTGCTTTTCCCCCTCGGTAATACGGCGATCCGCCTCGGCTTGAGCGTCATCTACCAAAGTCGAAGCCTCCGCTTCAACCTCTAAAAGATGCCGAAGCATATCCTGTTCATCCATGGAAAACCTGCTTTTTAATCCAGGGTAATGAGTACGTCCTCATATTTTTTGATAATACCATGAGCCCCCTGGGAATCACCCTGGGTAATCAGATCCGTATAAAACTGGGGGTTATCCAACAATTCAGCAAGGCGTTTTAACATACGCAGGTGCTGTTCCGTATCCTTTTGCGGGGCCAGCATCATAAATAACAGGTAAACCGGTTCTCCGTCCAGGGCATCGTAATCGATCCCTTTTTTTGAGATTCCTAAAATACCATGAACCGTATCAACCGCGTTGGTTTTTCCATGGGGAATCCCTATCCCCTTCTGGATCCCGGTGGACATCTTTGATTCCCGAAGCCTCAGGGCTTCAAGGATCTCCTCCCTGGCATTTGATTTAAAGGCCTGACAGAATTGGTCGACCAGTTCTTCAAACGCTTCTTCCTTATCTTCCGCTTCAAGCCCCACTTTGATTAATTCGGGCGGAAATACCTCATAAAGGAACATCGATCGTAACCCCCGACTATTGACCTATTCGGACTCCGCCGGGAGTTCGGTGTTTTCAACTTCATCCCCCTGCCACCAATTACTGTCCGCTTCTATTACCGACTCCTGAACCGCCGATTCCACGCGGGAACCGCCGGGGGTCCGGTTAACGAGGGCTAAACCGACGCTGATCACCAGAAAGAGGGCGCCTAAGATACCGGTCGCCCGGGTCAACACATTACCCGATCGGGATCCAAAGGCCGAACCGCTTCCGCCGGCAAAAATCCCCCCCAAACTATCCCCTTCTTCGTTTTGGATCAACACCAAAAGGATGAGCAAGATCGCCACAATTACGAAAAAGATCAACAATAAAATACCAAGTATCGTCATGTATATTTCTCCATCCCCCTACTCTAAATTTATACAAAATACCCAATAAATAAAAGCCCCCGGCCGGGAACTTATACATAAATCGCCCGTTGTCCGAATATCAAATTTTGAAATTACTTTTAAATTAAACCGGTTAAAGGGGTCCAAAAACCGGTTGTTTTAAACCCCTTCTCCATAGAGGCTTTCCCAAAACTTTTCAGTTTTGGAACAGGTCCCATAATACCCTCAAAAAAAAACTTATTCAAGGCGGCGCAATGCCTCAAAATTAATCTAGCCGAAAAGGGGGCGGTTTCTCAAAACCAAAACCTAGCCGAAATCAGACCGCTTGGGCCTGTTCCGCCTCCTGACAACAGGCCTGTTTCATACTTGCCTTTTCACGATTTATTTTCAAGAGCCGTTCCACCGCCTGGTTGAGCCGGGTATTCAGCTCTACCGGGTTTTGCCCGTCTTTCCGCCGCTTCAGTTCCGCT
>JAIRMO010000017.1 GCA_031258625.1 Spirochaetaceae bacterium
CTTCACATTCATACCCGGAAGAACCGGGAGGTTCCGCCTCCAGTATCGGATTCTCATGGTTAGATTTTTAGCATGAGGCATCCAACCCCTACGGTTAGAATTTTTAATGAGGCATTACGTGCGGGACGGAACGGCGAAGGTATATAAGTGAGGGCGATCTACAAGCAGCCGTCCCAATCCCCCACAAAGAGGATCTCCGGTTCCAGCCGGATTCCCAGGGCGGCGTAAACCGTATTCCGGAGGGTTTCAACCAGGCCGCGGATATCGGCGGCGGAGGCGTTTCCGGTATTGACGATTATGTTACCGTGGTAGTCCGCCACCGCCGCCCCGCCCCGGCGCAGGCCCCGGAGTCCCAGTTCATCGATGATCTTCCCCACGGGTTTCCCGAATTCCCGGCTGTTTTTAAAGACCGACCCCGCCGAGGGGTAACGGTAATGTCCCTTCTGTTCCCGGTCCCGGCGGTGTTTTTCCATTTCCGCCCGGATGTCTCCTTGAGCCCGGGGAACCAGGCGAAACCGGGCGGAAAGGATCAACCCCGGCAGGTCCTGAAAAGGGCTTTTTTTATAGGAAAAATCCTCCGCCCGAAAGGGAATCTCCCGGGGGGTATAGGTGGTATCCAAAAATTCGGTTTGTACCAGGATGTCGGACACGGACCGTTCATAACACCGGGCGTTCATCCAAACGGCGCCTCCCACAGAACCGGGCATCCCCGCGAGAAACTCAATCCCCCCAAGGCCCAGCCCCCCGGCGGCATCCACCGCCGCGTCCACCGGAGTTCCCGAGCGGACCGAGAGATAAGCCCCGGTTCCGCCATCCCCCGGCGGGAGTACCGTCCAGCCCGACCATCCCGAAGTATCCAACACCATGCCCCGGATACCCTGGTCGGAAACAAGGATGTTTGCCCCGCCCCCCAAAATAAAAACCGGGATTCCCGCGGACCGGGCCTGTTTCAAAAGGGCCGCCGTATAGCGGGGGAACGAGTCCCCCTGGGGCTTTACCCACAGATCCGCCGCTCCCCCGGCTTTAAAGGTGGTATGGGCGGCCATGGGTTCGTTAAACCGCAGTTCCCCGGCAAAGCCAATCTCCGTATTGATTTTTTCGATTATTTCCCGTAGGATATTCATAATTGTAATTGTAGTGTATCAGTTTATTCGAGGGGGGTCTAATACCCAGGCATCCGTTTTACCGGGGGAACCTCTGGGACGGTTCAATTCCTGCTCGAAGGACGATACCTCGCCACCCATGGTGGAGATCCATTCCCGGAGGTTTCATGGCGCTTACCCTATTTAATACCCTTGGACGGGAATTTCAAGTTTTTGAAACCCTGTCTCCCGGCCGGGTTGGGTTTTATGGCTGCGGCCCCACGGTGTATAGCTACGCCCATATCGGAAACCTCAGAGCCTATGCCCTCCACGATATCCTGGTAAAAACCCTCACCCGGCGGGGTTACGAGGTAACCTACGTGATGAATATTACCGACGTGGGGCACCTCTCCGGGGATAACGACAGCGGCCAGGACAAAATGGTAAAAAGCGCCGAGGAACGGGGGCAGGGGGTTCTGGAGATCGCCGATTTTTATACCCGGGCCTTTTTTAATGATACGGAACGCCTCAATATTCAGCGCCCCACGGTGGTTTGTAAAGCCACGGATCACATCGAAGATATGATAAACCTGATAAAAAAAATCGAAGAGCGGGGATTCACCTATTTTGCCGGGGGAAACCTCTATTTTGATATAAGCCGTTTCCCCTCCTACGGGGATTTAGCCTTGCTGAGGATGGAGGAACTTCGGGCCGGCGCCCGAACCGGCCTTGATGAAAACAAGCGGAACCCCCAGGATTTTGTCCTCTGGTTTACCAAAAGCAAATTTGAAAACCAGGCCCTGGTTTGGGATAGTCCCTGGGGGCGGGGGTATCCGGGGTGGCATATTGAATGTTCCGCTATGAGTATGAAATACTTAGGCGAGCAGTTTGATATCCACGCCGGGGGGATCGATCACATTCCCATCCACCATACCAATGAAATAGCCCAAAGCGAAGCGGCCACCGGTAAACATCCCTGGGTGCGGTACTGGGTCCACAACGAATTCCTCGTTATGGATAAGGGAAAAATGTCCAAATCCACGGGGGGGGGCGTTACCCTTCAATCCCTGGTTGATTCCGGGTATGATCCTCTGGATTATCGGTATTTTCTCCTGAGCGGTCATTACCGAAGCCAGTTGCAGTTTTCTTTTGAAGCCCTCGACGGCGCCCGGAACGCCCGGAGGGCCCTTCTCGATCGGGTGCGGGCCCTGGCGGATAAAACCGGGATTGTCCCGGGTTTGGAGGAGAAGAAAGCCGGAGGGAAAGCCGGGGGATACGGTAAGGCCGATGCCTATCTGAAAGCCTTTGACGCGGCCCTGGATGAGGATCTCTCCACCCCCAAGGCGCTGGCCGGTTTATGGACCCTCCTTAGGGACGGGGAAATTCCCTCCAAAGAGGTTTTGGCCGGGGCCTTGGTCATGGACCGGGTTCTGGGCCTCGGTCTGGCAAAGGAAGCCGAGGGGGTTTGGAACCGGGGAGAAGACTTGGATTTTAACCGGGAAATTGATACCCTGATAGGAGAACGATGGGAGGCAAAGAAAAACAAGGACTTCGTTAAGGCCGATGAAATTCGGAATGCCTTAAAAAAACGGGGTATACTATTGGAAGACGGACCTGCCGGAACCTTTTGGCGCCGCGGATAAACAGCCGTAACTCTGTAACGATTGAGGTAAAAACTTGTTTCAGGATATAGGTGGTAAGGCATCGATAGGGGAATTCCGTAAGATCTATGAATCTACATTCATGGTATTGTTCCGGGTAGCTTGCCGTATCGTGGCCGATGAAGAAGCGGCGGAAGATCTGTGCCAGGAGGCTTTTTTTCGGTTGTATGAAAAGAACATGGTTTTTCCCAGCCCTGAAGAGGCGAAATATTGGCTTATTCGGGTAGTAAAAAACGCGGCTTTGAATTACGCAAAGCGGAAAGACCGGGAGCGGAGGGCGTATCAACGGGCATTTCGGGAACCTGGTCCAACCCAGGAGACCGGGGAAGGGCTTTTACTCCGGCGGGAAACACAAAACGAAATTCAGGAAGCCCTGAAAAAACTTCCTGAAAATCTACGGATAGTATTAATATTAAAAGAATATGGTGAATTGAATTATAAAGAAATTGGACGGACTCTGGGTATAAGCGAAGGGAATGTTAAGGTCCGGATATTCAGAGCCCGGGAACGTTTAGCCGGAATCTTAACAAAGGATGGTTAATATGTGTCCAAATCGTCAAATTCTTTCCGTGTATTACGACGAGGAACTTCCCTCTCCCTGGAAAGAAAAAGTGGAAGCCCACCTTGCCGTATGTCCAGAATGTAGGAATTTATTGGAACGGTACCGGTCTTTTTCTTTTTCAGCCCCTGGCGGAGAGGAATCCGCCATTGATTCCCGTATGGAAGCGGCGAAAAACAGAATTTGGCAAAATTTGTCCCCCCTGGTAGAAAAAGAGATCCGGGTAAGACCCTGGGACAAGTTCTGGCAGCGTTCGGTTTCAATTCCCCTGCCCCTGGCGGCCGCCATGACGGCGCTGGTGGTAGCGGCCTTTACCCTGGTTTTTATAAACCGTCCCGCCCCGATGATGGTTCCCCAGGACATAATCGCCGCCAATGGGATAGGCATGGACCTTCAAGGGATAACCCCGGCATCGGATATCCGGGGGGTATTGCAATATTTAAGTAATGAGGATGATATTGTGATCCTCCGGCTCCCCGAAAGCAAACGGTTTATGAGTTATGGGGAACCCCGGTATGTCAAGGGGGAGGACTATTCAAGGAGCACCCTGTCCCAATGACCGGTAAATCTTTGGCGTTATTTGGAAGCATCTTCTTAATAAGTACCAATACATTACTGTTTTCCCAGGCTTCTGCCCTTGAAGAAATGCTGCCCGGTTTAAGGGAACGGGCGGTCATATTAGACATCCTTGCCCGGGTAGTAGAAGAAAATCAGCAGGAAGTGTGGAACGCGTCAAATTCAAAGGTAACCATCCCCGGAAAACCCGTTGGTTTACGGCTTGTGGGGGAAAATATCGTGGTGGCGGTACAATTTACCCCCTATTTTAGAAATGACGGAAATAACGTACTGGTAGCTCAGGGACAGATCTGGGTCAATATACCCAACGAAGGGATCCGGTATCAAACCACCATGCAGACCATACCTATTAAATTCGGGGAACAGATTTATTTTTTTCCCCTCGGTTCGGCAAATTCCCCTAAGGAAGCCCATATTGAGATACGGTTAGTACTACATCCCTATGTAATGGATCAAAACAACAACCCGGATCGTAATGGCAACGAATAATTATCAATTTAAAACAGCCCGTCTCCCTATAATTTTTCTGTTTTTATATACCCTCGGGGGGCTTACCGCCTGCGGGGATCCCCCTCCCATCATTCTTTCCATAAGCCCCAGAACCGGGGCCCCGGGAGAGAGCCTCACCATTTTCGGTAAAAATTTTGGAGAAGTCCAGGATAAATCCTATGTTACCGTCGCGCAAATTTTTCCCACCATGTCTTCGTATATTGAATGGACGGATACAAAAATTATCCTGCGGCTTCCGGAATTTGGGGAATCCGCCATGGTGTATATCCAGCGGGGGGATAAAAAAAGCAATCCTGCCCTGATATCCAACCGGGACAGCCTGCCGAGACCGATACCCGGAACCGAGGGGGATAAAAGTCCCCGGATACTATCGGTTGAACCGGAATCCGCGGTCATCGGATCGTTAATTATCATTCGGGGAAGTAACTTTGGTTCCAGCCGGGATACCAGCGGAGTATTTTTTACCCGGGAAAGGAACCCGGACTTTCCCCATGAAGTCTCCGAATGGATAGAAGTTTTTGATACCGAATTCGGATATGAACTGTGGAGTGATCGGGAAATTCAAATCAGAATCCCCGATGGAGTTACCAGCGGGGACCTTGAGGTCCGGACCTCCTGGGGAAATTCCGAACCGGTTTTTTTTGAAATAGCCGATAAGCCCGGGGTTATGGTCTTTGGGGATAAACGAACCTATACTGTTTTATATACCGTAAACCTTCAGACTAAAGAAGCGTCGGCCTCCAATTCCCTCTACCTCTGGTTTCCCCGTCCGGTTTTCTCATCTTCCCAGCCGTCGGTTAAACTCCTATCCTGGAACAAGGCGCCTTTTATGGAAAATTACCGGGGAACTACCCTGTTTAAATTCAATGAACTTCCCCCCTATACCACCATGGAAATCACCCTCTCCTTTCGGGTGGAGGTATACGCCGTCACGACCAATGTCAGGGAATCGTCGATCAAACAAAGCGGGACCTTCCCGGTGGAAACGGTTTATACCCTTCCCGGTCCTTTGATTCCTTCGGATCATGCCCTGATTAAAGCCCATACCAATACCGTCGTCGGAAGGGAAAGGAATCCTTACGCGAAGGCCCGGAAAATATACGATTGGCTGATTACTCAGGGGGGAATTCAGCGGGAGCCCGTAACCGGGGGTGTCCTGGAAGCCCTGGACCAAAAACAGACCGATCCTTACGGGGCGGCCCTGCTCTTCTGCGCCATGGCCAGGGCGGGAGGTATCCCCGCGCTTCCCGTGTCGGGGGTTTTGGTAGACCAGTCCCAGGGGACGATCCGTCATTATTGGGCGGAGTTTTGGATTGACGGATTCGGCTGGATACCCCTGGATCCCGCCCTGGGCGCGGGGGCCGCCCCACCCGGTTTCTCCCTTCGGGAAGATCGGGGGGGATATTATTTTGGTAATATGGATAACCGGCATATTACCTTTTCCCGGGGAGAACGGGTTTTATCCCAGATGGAAATACGGGGGAAAACCGTGGTCAGGGAACGGGATTTCGCGCTGCAAAACATCTGGGAAGAATCCTCCGGCGGCCTTGACTATGATTCCCAATGGGGTGATGTTATAATAACCGGGGTTGAAAATTAGGGGCCGACCGCCGGTGATGGATTTTCGGTCCCTTGAGCCGGCTTCGCATCCGGTTGGTTTTGAAACAGCCCCGGTCGGTATGGTAAGATAAGGAGTGTTTATGATAACGGTTATCTCCCTGGGCGGGTCTATCGTTGCCCCCGATGGGGTTGACGAACAATTCCTCAAGGACTTTGTATCCCTCGTTGGGGAGCTGCTGCGGGAGGATGAAAAGCAACGGTTTATTGTGGTGGTAGGCGGCGGAGGGCCTGCCCGGGCCTGGCAGCGGGCATACCGCGGGATAAGCGCCGCTGCTGTGGATGAAGCGGCCGATTGGATAGGCGTGATGGCTACCCGGCTTAACGCGCAGCTTGTCAAGGCGGTAATGGGGGAATGGTGTACCCAGGAGGTAGTGACCGATCCTTCCCGGGTGGGCCCCCTGGTGGGACGGGTCCTCGTGGCGGCGGGATGGAAACCGGGGTTTTCCTCGGACTACGACGCGGTACTCTTGGCGGAACGGTTCCAGGCGAATATGGTTATCAACCTGTCAAATATTGAACAGGTTTACAGCGATGATCCCCGGACCAACCCGGAGGCAAAACCCCTGGCCGCCATATCCTGGGCCGATTTTTGTACCCTGGTCGGAGATAAATGGGTTCCGGGCAAAAACGTTCCCTTTGACCCGGTGGCAAGCCGTTATGGGGCAAAGATCGGCCTCAAGGTGATATGTGCCGCGGGACGAAACCTGGAAAACTTAAAAAAGATCCTCCGGGGAGAGGCTTTTTTAGGTACCATTATCGGATAGGTCTGTCCGGCAGGGCCAGCGCATATAAAATCGTATCTCCTTGTCCTACAAGGAATTACAAAACCATGGGCAAAACAAATTGTATGCGCTAATTCCTTATCCCATAAGGAATTATAAATTTATATGCGCTGGCCCTGGTCTGTCCGGCTTGTTTTATACCGGTTGTTTTATGTATCATTTATTGAAGGAGAACATAATGGAAATATCCGCTCTTCAGAAACTTCGTTACACCTATAAACCAAAACTTCCCGCCGGGTTGTCCGGGGAAATTACGGAGGTAGCCCTTGAATTAGGAGCCCCCACCGAATCCATATCGGATCAGGGGGAACTACGGGAACTTTTTAAACATACCTATGGTAAACCCCTGGTTGCCTTTGTCAGGGGAAAAAACGATAAAATTCAGAAGAAATTGACCGTCGGGGTCATTCTCTCCGGGGGCCAGGCCCCGGGGGGACACAATGTTATCGCCGGGCTTTTTGACGGTCTTAAAAAGGGGAATCCCGATTCAAAACTCTATGGGTTTCTCGGCGGCCCCGGAGGGCTTACGGATAATAAGGTTCGGGAAATTACCGGGGATTTTATGGATCAGTACCGCAATACCGGCGGTTTTGATATGATAGGTTCGGGAAGAACCAAGATCGAAACCCCGGAACAATTCGCCGCGGCCCTGGAAACCGCCAAAAAGCTCAACCTGGATGCGGTGGTTATCATAGGAGGGGATGATTCCAATACTAACGCGGCCCTCCTGGCGGAATATTTTCTTGCCCAGGGGTCGGCGGTCCAGGTGATCGGATGTCCCAAAACCATCGACGGAGACCTGAAAAATCAATATATCGAAGCGTCCTTTGGTTTTGATACGGCGGTAAAAACCTTCAGCGAACTCATCGGAAATATAGCGCGGGACGCCAACAGCGCCAAAAAGTATTGGCACTTCATCAGGCTCATGGGCCGTTCCGCAAGCCACATCGCCCTGGAATGCGGCCTGCAAACCCAGCCGAATATCTGCCTTATCTCCGAAGAGGTGGAGGCAAACAACTTGTCCTTGGGTCAAATTGTGGATCAGATCTGCGCCTCCATAATAAAACGGGCGGAAAACAAGGAAAATTTCGGGGTCATTTTGATTCCCGAGGGGGTAGTGGAATTTATCCCGGAAATGAAAAAACTCATCGCCGAATTGAACGATGTGATGGCTTTAAATGCCGAGATCTTTGCCGGCCTTGGGAATTTTGAAGCCCAAATCGACTGGCTTGGGGGGAAACTCTCCCCCGAATCCGGTACCCTTTTTCAAAGCCTCCCGGAGGAGATCGCTAAACAGCTTCTTATGGACCGGGATCCCCATGGTAATGTTCAGGTTTCCCGAATTGAAACGGAAAAACTCCTTATAAGTATGGTAGAAAAAAAACTTTCACAGCTCAAAAAGGCCAAGGCCTATGGGGGGAAATTCAGCGCCCTGGGACATTTCTTTGGATACGAAGGCCGCTGCGCCTTCCCCTCTAACTTTGACGCCGATTACTGTTATAGCCTGGGGTTCAGCGCCTTTGTACTCATCGCCTCGGGGCTTACGGGTTACCTCGCCAGTGTACGGAATCTTACCGCCCCGGCGGATAAGTGGATAGCCGGAGGGGTGCCCCTCACCATGATGATGAACCTGGAGCGCCGGCATGGTTCCCAAAAACCGGTGATCAAGAAAGCCCTGGTGGCTCTTGAGGGGGCGCCCTTTAAGACCCTTGCCGCGTTCCGGGATACCTGGGCGGTGAAAACCAGTTTTGTTTTCCCCGGGGCTATCCAATATTACGGCCCGCCGGAGGTTTGTGACCAGCCGACCCGGACCCTGCGGCTGGAATACCGGCCCTAAGGCCGGTAATTGTCCGAGGAGTTTCAAGACCCAGGTCCCACGAACCGGTTTTGAAACTGACTCACCGGACGGTAAAATAAAGAATCCCCGCCGCAGAGCGGCGGGGTATTGAAGATTTCTCCTTGAAATCTTTGCGTATGCGGGGGAACAAATCCCCCGCACCCCCAGTTTGAACCGCCCCAAGGGGCGGGGTATTAAACCCCATTTTTAAAATAAGGAAGGGATGTTATGGAAAAAGGATATGCTTTTGTCTTGTTGTTGATACTCCTCAGCGGGAGGGTCTTGACGGCCCAGTCGGGAATGGAGGTTTCGGGAACCGGCGGAGGCCTGGGTCGGGAAAGATCCGAAGCGGTTCCGCCAGGATCGGCCGGGGAAACCCCGGTTCCCCTTAAACGGATAGCTCTTTTCTCCTCCGGGGTCGCCTATTTTGAGCATCAGGGGGCTGTTTCGGATTCCGTCCGGATAAACCTCCCCTTTAAGATCGGAGCGGTGAACGACGCCCTTAAATCCCTGGTAATTAACGACCCCCACTCCCCTTCCCCATCGGTGAGTTACCCCTCAGAGGAGACGCTCTATCGGACCTTAAAAAGCCTTAGGATCGATCTTTCGGAAAATATCGATATCGCGGAGTTGTTACGGAGACTTACCGGGGAAGATATTGGGATATATACCTCCAGCCTCATTGAGGGGAGGATCCTGGGGGTCGAATACCGGCCGGCGCCGGTGGAGGACCGGGGATCTCCGACGGCCCCGGAGGCTTGGCTTTCCCTCGTAACCCCTCAGGGCATACAGGCGGTGGGATTCAAGGAAATAAGCCGTTTTGTTTTTAAAGATCCGGGGATAAACGCCGATTTGAATCGGGCCCTGGACCTTATCAGGGATTCCCGGGTATCGGATTCCCGTACCCTGCGGGTAGACCTCCCCGGCTCATCGAGCCGGAACATATCCATAAGTTATGTGATCCCCGCCCCGGTGTGGAAGGTTTCCTATCGGCTGGATCTATCCCGGGACAAACCATTCCTTCAGGGGTGGGCTATGGTGGACAATACCGGGGATATTGACTGGGATGGGGTCGAACTTTCCCTGGTTACCGGGAGACCGGTCTCTTTTATCCAAAACCTCTATCCCCCCCATTACGTGAACCGGCCGGTACTGCCCCTGGCAATCGCCGGCGCCGCCGAGGCCCGGACCTATGATTCGGGGTATGTCCAAAGCCAAGCCGCCGGCGGCAGCGCGGCTAAAGCTCGTGCCGTCCGGGCGGATGCGGCCTATGAGGAGATGGCAACGGCGGAAATGCCGGTGCCGGCTCCCAACGTATTCGGGGGGGTTATGGAAACCGCCCAGGCTGCGGCGGCGGGGGATCAGTTTGAGTTTACCCTCCGGCATCCGGTGAACCTCCCCCGGCAGCAGAGCGCCATGCTTCCCCTCATAGAGGGGGAAGTCCGGGTGGAAAAGGTCCTGGTTTTTTCCGGGGCAAACGCGGCGGCCGGCGGGAGCGTCCACCCCGCCATCGGCGCGGAACTCACCAATACCACCGGGATGCGGCTCCCCGCGGGTCCCGTCACGGTTTTTGACGGTGGGACCTATGCCGGGGACGCCCTGATAACCTTTTTCCCGGAAGGGGAAAAAAGGCTCGTCTCCTACGGGGATGACCTTACCGTCAACGGAATGGTGAGCTCCTCTGTTTCCCGGATGGTGAGCGCCGTTACGGTGAGCCGGGGGGTGATGACCATTTCCCGGAAATTGATCAACGAAAAGGTCTATGTTTTTAAAAACAACTCCCGGGAAGGGAAACGCCTTATCCTGGAGCATCCGGTAATCCGGAACGCAACCCTCGCGGAGCCGTCTTCCTTTTATGAACGGACCGATTCCCTCTACCGTTTTGCCTTGACCCTTGAGGCCGGAGGGGAGCGTACTTTCACCGTGAAAGAGGAAACCCCCCTGACGGAACGGATCACCCTGGCCCAGCTTGGGTTTGATTCCCTTTTATCCTATGTTTCCAATGAGGAAATTCCCGCTTCGGTGCGGGCCGCCCTGGGGCGGGGGGTTGAACTTCGGCAAAAAATCGCGGAAGCGGAAACCGCCCTTTCTGCCCTGGAAATCCGGCTGACCCGGCTTATCTCCGAACAGGACCGGATCAGGCGGAACCTGGAAGCCGCGGGGAACCAAAGCACCCAAGGCCAGGAATACCTCCGGCGTATGGCCGCCCTGGACGGGGAGATCGACACCCTCAATACCGCCATCATGGGAGCCGAAAAGAACCTGGGGAACGCCCAAAACAGCTTCGATGATTTCTTGGGCTCCATAGACTTGTAAGGGGGGTAACCAATGCGGTATTACCCAAGAACCCGCTTGGCGGAAGAGGGTTATCGGACCTGAGGCCCGCGCCCTGTTCCGCGGAGGCCGTTGACGGCTTTGGCTTTACCTTTTTTTCAGGTTCCAGTGCGGCAGATCCGGTCCTTTGATCAGAATTTTGGGCTCTGCAAAGAGGTTCCCCAGGTAATAACCTTCTTTAATGGCGGCAAAATCCGTAGAATCATGAAAAGCTTTTATAGAATAAAATACCTCGGGGCAAGCTAAACCAAGGATGCTTGTGGAGGTTAGCCATGAAAAAAAGTACTTGCCAGACAAATTTATTCACCCTCCCACAAGCCATGGGGAAAGAGAAAAACCCCGTGCGATCGCGTCTTCCGATTTTTACCTGCGGCCTTAAGTCAATTCTCCGGCGGCCTTAACCTTGATCCGGCAGGTATTACCCACATGGTATTGCAGCGGCACATCCTCAACGTCGATGATCTCCACCGTTTCCCGAATGGCGCCCGCCTGCACCGCCAACTCTATAGCGTCATGTTTTGCTGTTTCCAGGGCTTTTTCACGGGGCGTTTCGTCATAGGAAACCAGCTTTTCATAGGCGCCGCTCACCTTGGAAATCGCCGAACCGATGGCGTTTGCCACGGCGAAATGCTCCGGCTTGTAAAGCTGCTTGGCTCCGGCAATATAGTCGGGAAGGAGGATAGAACCGCCGCCGACCAATACGACATCCACCGCTTCACCGGATGTCTTGATTGAATCCAAATGCTCCTCGACCATCTCGACGATCTTCGTCAGGGCTTTTTCGGCAAGCCCCTGATCGATATGAGCGGCCTTTGTTGGGTCTCCTACCCGGGCGAGCCCCAGACGCACGGCGATATCCGTCGCGGTAAGGGTGTCGCCGCCGAATACCAGGGCCTTTTCGGTCAGCCGGTAGCCTACGCTATCGGGGCCCACCGTAACCGCTCCGTCCTTCTCCCGGACGATACTGCCGCCTCCAAGTCCTATGGAAATCACGTCGGGCATACGAAAGTTGGTCCGTACTCCGCCGATGGTAACCGCGACGCTACTCTCCCGGGGGAAACCGTTCTGTAAAATACCGAAATCCGTGGTGGTACCACCTATGTCGATGACCACGGCGTTTGAAAGCCGGGAAAGGTAACTGGCCCCACGGATACTGTTGGTAGGGCCGCAGGCAATGGTGAGGATGGGATACTTCCGGACCTGCTCCATGCTCATCAGGGTACCATCGTTCTGGGAAAAGTACACATCGGCGTTATTCACTCCCTGATCCCGTAAACTATTTACGAACCCCTCGGTAAAACTTTGAGCTACTTCATAGAGGGCGGCATTGAGGATCGTGGCATTCTCCCGTTCAATAAGGCCCATGCTGCCGATCTTACCGGAGAGGGATATATAGACCCCGTTCCCCATCACTTCCCGGCAGATGACCGCGGCCCGTTCCTCGTGATCCTCCCGTACCACCGAAAAGAGCTGGCTTATGGCAACCGATTGGATACCCCGCTTTTTACAGTCCTCAAAAAAGGCCCGCACCGCCCCTTCGTCAAAGGGGGCAAGCTCTTTACCATCGTATTCAAAGCCGCCCCGGATTATTTCCACCTTATCGGCAATTACCCGGAGGTCATCCATCCAATCGACCATGGGCCGTATCCCTAAGGTTGCCGGCGCGCCGATCCGCAAGACCCCTATTTTCGAAAGCCGTTTCCGTTCAATAATAGCGTTGGTACACTGGGTCGTGCCGAGCATTGCCTTGGCGATACGTTCCCGGTCAATCCCCGAGGTGTGGAGTACCGCTTTTATCGCCGCCAGTATGCCGCTGTAAACATCAGAAGTGGTCGGCAGCTTTACTTCCGCGGCTACCTGGAGTTTCTCGTCGATCAACACGGCATCGGTATTGGTACCTCCCACATCAATTCCTAAACGATAGGTGGACTGTTTGGTCATGCTCTGCCTCCTCTGTTTTGAATACCTGCCCGTACCTCCACAGGAACATAGTCCGTATCGTAACCGAAATAACGGGGCCCTACAATCTCAAGTCCCGCCTGGGTCCGCCAGGCTTCATAGCATTGCAGGCCTACTACCAGGACCCGTTTGCCATATTTCAGGGCGTCCGTGGGGATGGGGATAAAGGTTTCCGTATCCACCAGGCATATCAGATCAGGGGTGGTGGCGCGGATCTCCCCATCTACGGCGGCCACCAGGTTTTCATTCTGAAATTCCACCGCCGCTGTTTTTCCCTTATATTCACCGGAACCTTCGATCAAGGCTTTACCGAAGTTGAAGGCGCCCCGTACCTCCCGCAGTACGTCGGTGATTTTTCCGCGGAAGAGTTTATACCCTTCCGCGGCGGCAAGAAAATTTTCTTCCGGGGTACCTGTGCCCTGCTTTACCAAGCGTATGGTTTTGCCCAGTTGTTCGCTCCGGGTAACGATGTTCTTCACGCAGTATTTTTTCATTATTACGCCCTCCATGCAGTAGAGGGATATGGAGACGGCCCCCCCTGAAACCATGGTTACCGCCCGGGCGAGGTCTTCCGTCCATTTGTTGGTGATGGTTTTGAATATCGTTGAATTACCCTTTTCATCGGTAAGGGCCATAGGCGTCGCGCTGACTCCGCCAATGGTAAAGGTTACCATTTGGAGTTCCGGGAAAGCCCGGCCCATGCCGTCGGCGTCAACCAGGGGGAGATTCAGCCGGGCCGCCGCGACAAAGGGCAGCATACTGTTTACCCCGCCCGCTTCAATGGGCATGATGGCATCGATCTTCCGGTTGTAAAAGGAACTTACCATATCGTAGAGGGTTTGGTATTCGTTCTTACCGATTCCCTTTTCGGCAAGTACCGTGGGGGCGCCCATCATGGCGATGGGGACCACAAAGGCTTCGTCGGATATTTCCTCAGGGTCAAGCAGGGTTACCGGTCCCGTATCCTGTATGGCGCCGATAGCCATAAGTTTACCGATATAGGGATCGCCTCCGCCGCCGGAACCGAGCAGTGAGGCTCCCCGGGCAATGTCTTCAATTTCTTGTATACCGATTTTTCTCATTAGTCACTCCTTGTTAATACGGTGGCACCGGATAAAATGCTCCGGCTCGGTTTCGATCATGAGGGGATCTTCTTTAAAACAACGTTCCTCCGTAAAGGGGCAGCGGGTATTAAAACTGCACCCCGCCGGGACATTTACCGGGCTGGGGATTTCCCCCTGGGAATGAACGCTTTTTGGTTTCAACGCTTCCTCTTCGGCGCTTACCACCGGGATGGCGGAGAGCAGCATCTGGGTATAAGGATGCAGGGGTTTCTGAAAAAAAACATCCGCCGGGGCTATCTCGGCAATTTTCCCCAGGTACATGATCGCCACCCGGGTAGCCATGTTCCGCATGAGGCTTAAATCATGGGTGATAAACAGATAGGAAAGATTCTTCTGCCGTTGAATCCTGAGCAGCATATTGATGATCTTGGCCTGTACCGACACATCCAAGGAGGAGGTAGGCTCATCCAGAACAATCATGGAAGGGTTCGTGGCGATAGCCCGGGCTATCGCCAGCATCTGCTTCTCTCCGCCCCCCAGGGAAGCGGGGTACTTGTAGAGGTATTCCTCCGGCAGTTCCACCGCGTCCAGGAGTTCCACAAGCTGTTCCCGCTTTCCGCCCCGGCGGATCATCCTATGAATTGAAAGGGGCAGGGAAAGAATCTGTTCCACCGAACGCTGGGGGTTCAAACTGGTGCCGGGGTCCTGAAACACCATCTGAATATCCCGCTTGATCTCCAGGGGCCGCTTTTTCACGCCCCCGCCGATGTCCCGCCCCTTAAACCGTATCTCCCCCGCGGTGGCGGCATAAAGGCCGATCACGGTAAAGGCGGTGGTACTTTTCCCTGAACCGGATTCTCCCACAAGGCCCAGGGTTTCGCCGGAACGGATTTCAAAATCAATGCCGTCGATGGCTTTTACCATCAGGTTTTTTTGCTCCGCGCCGGTAACGGGGAAATGTTTTTTCAGGCCCCGCACTTCCAGAATTCCGTCCATGCTCAATCACCCGCCCCATAGAGAAAACAGGCCGCCGCATGGCCGTCATCCACCGTTACCAGCGGGGGCTGCTCCCGCCGGCACTTTTCCATGGCCCTGGGACAGCGCGGCGCGAACCGGCAACCCGGCGGCGGGTTAAGGTAACCGGGGATCCGTCCGGGGATGCCTTCGGCCACGCCGCCGCCTGAGAGTTTGGGGATGCAGCTCATCAGCGCCTGGGAATAGGGGTGCAGCTGCCGTTTAAAAATGTCCCCTGTCCGGGCGGTTTCCACCATAGTACCGGCATACATGACATAGATCCGGTCCGCGGTCTCCCGGGCCACCCCCAGGGAGTGGGTGATGAGGATAAGGGAACTCTGTTTTTCCTCCACCCGGGACTTGAGAATTTTAAGCACCTGATCCTGAATGGTTACGTCCAGGTTTGTGGTGGGCTCATCGGCGATGACCAGCTTCCGGGGCGTTGCCATGGCCATGGCGATACAGATCCGCTGCCGCATACCCCCTGAAAGCTGGAAGGGATAACTTTGCAGGATCCGCTCCGGGTCCGGCAGGGAGGTTTCCCGCAGGGCTTTCACCGCCAATTCCTTTTGGACTTCCTTTTTTTCCGCGCCCGGCTCCCCTGAATAACGGATCACCGCGTTTATCTGGCTGCCCACGGTGAATACCGGGTTCAGCGCCAGCATAGGGTCCTGAAAGATCATGGAAATCCCCGCGCCCCGCATAAGGTTGATCTCAGCCTTGCCCATTTTAAGGACATCCTTACCGTCAAAAAATATTTCCCCGCCGTATATTCGGGCCTGCCGGACCAGTATCTTGAGAATCGCCTTGACCGTGGTGGTTTTACCGCAGCCCGTTTCCCCTACGATACTGACCTTTTCACCCTTGTCCACATAACAGTTTACCCCGTTGAGGACCCGGGTATACCCTTCAAACGTCCGGTATCCGATGTGTAAATCCCGGATCTCCACCAATTTTTCACCCAAACCCTACTCCTCGCTGGAAAGCATATCCTTTACGCCGTCGCCCATGAAGTTGAAACCCAGGACGATCACCATGATCGCCAGGGCGGGGAATATGGAGATCCACCACTGACCGGGGATAAATTTCGCGCCGTCGGAAACCATGGTCCCCAAAGCGGGAATCGGCGGCTGTTCCCCCAGTCCGACAAAACTCAAGGACGCGCCGGTGAGGATGACCCACCCCATATCCAGGGTCATCTTGGTAAAAATCGGCCCCAGGCAGTTGGGGAGGATCTCCCGGAATACGATATGCCCCGTGCCGGCCCCCAGGAGTTCGGCGGACTTGACGTACATCTCATTCTTAACGGACATGGCCATACCGTAGACCAGGCGGGTATACCAGGGCCACCAGGCGATACACACCGCCATCATGGAATTAAACAGGGTCGGCTTGAGGATCGCCCCCACGCAGAGGGC
>JAIRMO010000122.1 GCA_031258625.1 Spirochaetaceae bacterium
AGGGTAAGCACAAAAAAACCCAAAAGCCACGGTACGAGGAACAGGTAAGACGATACCTGCTCTTTGATAAGGAGCCCCTTTCTTGTATTCATACGTCCTCCTCACGGTTTACCCCCATAGGGGGGTTCAGGTCCCCGAAACGCGGCCCTCTTGGAATGCGCGGCGCCCCCCTTCGCCTGCCCCGGGTGGGCGGAGGAGGGCGCGGTTCTTCCTTCCCCCGCCCCGCTCCGGGGGGCCTAAACCCCCCTTCGGGGGTGGCTGCCCCCGCCCACCAGGGGCAGGCGAAGGGGGGAACGGGATTCCCTTATGGCTCCCCACTCCAGGGGCCTAAAACCCCCTTCGGGGGCTACAAAGCGGGGGCGCTCAAAAGGGGTCTGGTTCGGAGTGTGGAACGCCAAGTACAGGGTCCCTTCGATGCTGCGGAAAAGCATCCCATGCCCGCCATCCCCTTGGTATAAGGGGTCCTGCTCCTGTACCCAAGGCCCGCAGAGGGTCCCGTTTTCTGAACGGGCTACTCCGATACAGTAGTTCCCTTCTTTATTAAACGACGACCAGAGCATAAGTAAATCCCCTCTTTGCGTAGGGTACATAAAGGGTCCGTCCGTAACGTAAGAGCCCGGTGTACGCCCCGCTAGTTCATAGGTCCAGGGAGCTTCACTGGCATGAAAAAGCAGTACCGGCGGGCCTGCCGCTTGACGTAAGTCCCTCGTTAAAGGGAGGGCGCAGATTTCGCCGTCCCCCACCTGCTGCCATTCATGGCAAAACACCAGATAGGGGATTCCCTTTTCGATAAAAAAAGTACCGTCCAAACAGTCCCAATCCTCCGGAGTTACCGCCCCTGAAACACCCGGGGCAGAACAACTCCAGGGAGTGTAAGGCCCCGGAATACCCCCCTTGCTTTTCAGTATCCCTGTCCCCCGTCTTCCTTTTTTGGGTTTGAAGGTGGCAAACATATACCACTCCCCCCGGTAAGGGTGTACTTCAGGGGCCCAAAAATTTGTCGCCGACCAAAAGTCCTCTGGGGGACGAAAAACCGGAAAGGGCCCCTCAAAATCGGTTAAACTCCCCTCAACGGAACTTACATACCCGTCAAAGCCGGTTCCCGGTCCTTTCCAGATGTCTTTATCGGTAGAGCCGAAGAGGTAATACCTCCTCCCTTCCGGCACCACAAAGGGGTCCCGGATTTGTATGTCAGAGATACGCATGGAGTCCCTCTGCTTGAAGGGTAAAGCCTTGAGGGAAGCCCTGCGTATCCGTAGCCATCATCGCAGCGGCAAACAGCAATCCCCCGTTTCCGGGTAGATACAGGGGCAGGTCATTACTGCCGGTCTGCCGGTTATGCCCATTTGGAAGATAGGTGTTTTTGGGACTGTCTTGCAGCAAAAGATCTATGGCATCCTCAATCCGTCCCAAACGGTATGCGGTCATAGCCATCATGGGGAAGTCCCAGCCCCAGAGGGATTTCCAATCCCATACCGCGAGCACCCGATCCAGGGTGGCGGACATCCGGGCGGGGTCGATTTTTTCGCTTTTGAGCACACCGTACATGGCAAGCATTGAAGGGTGGTCGGTACAAAAGGGCGGCGCGCTAAACGTGTCCGGGCAGTTTTCCTGAGCCACATAGCAGCCGTCTTTTTGCGGCGGCAGGACGAGCTTCTCCGCGGTATTCCCAAAGCGGGGCGCTTCTCCCAGCCGGGCAAGCCACAGATCCGCCTGCTTCAAACCCCACCGGAAATACTCAAGCTCATAGGGGGCATTCAGGACGGTTTTGGGATCGTGCCGCTCTTGGGCAGGAATATAAGGCGCTCCCAACACCCCGCCGCGATCCGTCCAATGTACAAAACTTTCCATAAATTCCGCGGTTTCTACGATGACATCCCGATATTCCCGTAAAAAATCCTCTTCCGGCGCCGCGCGATAGCAGAGTTCCGCCAGCATAATCGGGTGCGGCTGCTGCCACAGTAACAGCACGGCAATGGATGAAGGCGTATTAAACCCCCTGGGATCGCACATCTTAGGCCAGCGGGCCCCCTTATAGCCCTGGGACGCGGCAATGCTGCGGGCACGGGGGAGTATTTTTTTGTAATAGGCAAGGCTCTTCTTGAGAACCTCGACCCTGCCCCACAGGGCAAAATGTGCTGAATGCCAAAAGTGCATCTCCAGATGGAACTTGCCGTACCAACTGTTGCAACTCAGCCCGGTTTCCGCGGGGGGGAACCTTCCCCGGCTTTGAATCGCCGTGAGATACTGGGAAAGGACCAACCGCTTTTCCAACTCCCCGGCACGGACATCGGTGGAACCTGAAAAATCCATAACCCCGCCGCTCATCCAGTAGGTTTTCCAGAACATACCGCAGGACTCCCGGGCCCGGGTAAAGGATGGCGGATAAGGTTCCGCTCCCCCTTCTCCTGAGTCCCACATCCCAGCCAGCACCGGTATGTGGAGCGGCTCGAAACGGAAAGCCAGTTCCCAGGTATCGATCCCGGGGGATTTTCCACCCAGGATGAGGGTATGGGTAGACAGACAACCCGTATCCGGCAGGGTATCCCAGGATATACCGGTAAACCCCACCGTAACCCGGTATCTGGTGTTGTCCATCCCTCGTTCAAGCTGTATATGCCCGCTGGTTTTATGGGTAAGCTCGGTCCTATGCCGTGGAGAAGCCGTAAAATCCGCGCCGGATTTTTTATGACTGCCGTAGGGGAAACGCAAAGACACCTGAAGTTTCCCCGCCGCTATCAGCGGCGAGACAACCCGCACATACAGGGTGTCTTCCCCGGGATGGACAAAGGTTTCCGTGCATACCGGCGCGGCCCCCAGGGTCCATTCCGAACACACCCATCCTTCCCAGAGACGGAGGGTCTGTTTTCGCACCCTGCAGGTATCCAGGGCAAGGGGCTTCCCTTCAAGGGTAAAACCGATTTTTCCCAGGTGAAACTTGTGGGCGTTCTGCCGCAGCCCGCTAAAAAGCTCCTCCTGCCCGGTTTCATCTACCCCATAACCGACTTCTCTCCCAAAAGTATCAAAAGGGGTGAGGCGAAGCTGGGAATCGTCCTGAGGAGCGTTGGGGTAACTATGCCAGCCCCATTCCGCCATGGTACACAGGGGAAATCCGTCGTCCGGTGCGTTATACGCATCAAAGAAGGTTTGCAATCCGGTAAAGTCTGCGGTAAAGCAAAAGCTCCCGTTACCTACTGAAAGGGGCGCGGAGGCTTCAATCGTCGAGTATACCGGATTATGCCGGGTTACCAATCCATGCCGATCCACCATCCTACTCCCCCCGGTTGTCCCATTCACTCAGGGCTTGAGCGTTTTTGAACACATCCGGTCAAAAAGGGCGCGGGCCTCCTTTAAGGGCAAGGTCTGCACCGCCAGATCCTGGGAAAACACCCGAAAGGCTTTTTCATGATCCTCCTCAAACACCGCTTCGATGATCCCTTCCTGGGCTAACACATGATACATCACCAGATTCCGCAAGTCTATGGGGAGTTCCCCCCCCACCAGCGGCTGAACAGCATCCCGTGAAAAGACGGCGTTGGTTTCCACCACCGCGTCCCGGGGCATATCCGGCATCTGCCCCTGATTCGGCATATTCACGTTACTGACCAGGCTGCCCTGCCCCATGAGGGCCTTCACCATCTTAATTCCCTCTTCCCCGGAGGTAACCGGCGTCATGGTTTTCGTACCTTCCCGGTAGGCCCTTGCCTGGGCTATCAAGGTATCCCGGTTCGCAATACGCCAAGACACCGGCGTCAGGGTGAAGCCCCAGCTTTCTACCTGTTCGGGACTGGCAAGATACCAGGAATGAGGGCAAAATTCCGCAAGATGCCGGTCCCCTGCGGCGGCAATGAGCCCGTAACGGCGGAAGAGGTCCATCTTGACCCGTTCCCCGCTGGAAAACAAGGCGCGCCGGACCGCTTCTTCCGGATCTTCCCCGGAAGCGCTCCCCGCCGCAAAGGTGGTAGCCGCTTCTGCCCCGCGAAACCCGGTTTCGGCATAGCGGTCTACGAATTGTGCATAATAGGGGAAAATATCGATGCTTTTCCATGACGCTTTATCAATCCACGTAAAATGATTGATTCCCAAAACCCGGGTGTGGATTTCTTCCCGTTTAATGCTGCCCCGGGGCGCGGATCCCCCCATTTCCAGCACCGTGGCGAGCAGCTTCTGGGTATTGAATACTTCATGACAGCATCCCGCGGCTTTAATCCGGGGAAACTCTTTATACAAGGTACGGGTACAGATAGTCATGGGGTTGGTGTAGTTAATCACCCATGCGCCGGGGGCGTATTTTTTTACGGCCTGTGCAATTACACGAAACTGGGGTATGGTCCGCAACGCCCGGATGATACCCCCGGGTCCCGCGGTGTCCCCCACGGACTGGTAGATGCCGTATGCTTCAGGGGCATGGACATCTACTGCCATTTCCGCAAAATCCCCGGGCAGAATCGAGACAAACACCACATCGCTTCCGCTCAGGGCATCTTCCAGGGAAGGATTAGCGTGAAACCTCCAGTGTCCCGGGTTGTGCCGCGACAAAAGGGTATTACCGATGATTTCATTGGTTTGTGCGTCTTCCAACCTGGTATCGTATAGTTCGATATGTCCTGAGATTTCTTGCTCAAACACCAGATCCTGCATTAACACCCAGGCCCAGTTGCGGGAACCTCCGCCAATGTAACATAGTTTTATCGTCTTCAATTCCCCCCATACAGTAGTTTTCTCTAAATAACAAGCGCTTTAATAATAATGACCTACCCCAATAAATAATTCCCGGTTGCCGCTGGGGAAAAATCTGCCGGTTCCCCATAATTCCCGCAGATCCGTACCGAGGCTCAACCGCAAATAGAAACTCCGCATGGCCAGGGGAAACACAATGACTTCCACTCCCCCGGCGGCCAGGATGTTTTTGAATGAAAAACTTCGGTTGTTTACCGGATCCTCCGCCAGGGTTATATCCATAAAGGGCGAACCATGGAGTTCAAAATCAAAAAAGTGGAGTTTAGGGTTATTATACCATTCGGAGGGAACAAACCGGAAAAGCCGTACCGGAAAATCCATGTTTAGGGACAACATATAGCGCACCGGCAGCCGGTTGTTTTTAATTCCCCGCAGGGCGTCCCCCCCGTCGGTATAAACGTAAAAATATTCGTTTTTATAAACCGCGGGTATGGCCTTTGAGTCAAAAAACCAGTGCCGGTACATAAGCCGGGCGGAAATTCCCAGATCTTCCGAAACAGGAAGATGTCCGATTGCGGAAAAGGCGATGCTATTATTCCACCCGGCTCTGCCTATATTATAGGTATTGGAATTTTGCAGGGAAACATCAAGTCCTTTCCGGTAATTTCCTATCCAGTTTATTTTACCAAACCCCAGGGATTGACTGGGGGTAACGGCGGGTCCCTTCCGGTATTCCCCCAAATCCCCGTAGGGGCGATAATTTATGGCGCCGGTTAATTTTGGGGTATAGGTTAAGGGACCAAAGCTGCCGACGGTGATACCCAGGGGTATTTTCCATTGGGTATAAAGTTCGCTGGACATATACCAATGGTCCTGGAAATAGGGGCCGTCATCAATAGCGTCGGAAGTGTTGTTCTCTTCGTTCACCAGGAAAAATTGGTTAAACCCAAAGGTAAAGGTGGTCATTTTAAAGGGAAGGTCCATGGAAAGACCGATAGCGTTCTTATAATAAAGGGGGGTTCCCTCGGTGTAACTCAATTCATTATCAAAATTCAAATTCCATTTAAAACCAAACGCCCGAAAGGGAATATCCGAATCAATACCCAACAGAACCCCCTGTTGGTCTTTTTCGTTATATAAATATCCCAGATCGATCCGCAGGGGGGTCATGGAGCCGAGAAAATTATAGTCCCGGGCTTTGAAGGTAATTTCAAAACCGGAATTTGAATCGTATTTAGGTTCGGGAAGGATTATGAGATTCCGGGTATCCACGGTCTTGACGAACAGGTCCACCGGTACCAGGCCGTCTTTATCGGCCTCCGCAAGGGCATACTCAATATGAACTTCCTCAAGGACCCGCTGATTAAGCAGGAGCTGGGTTTTGTCGTTTATATAATTTTTAAGATTTTTTTCCCCGTTAATGGTTTCCCCCAGGACAAATTCCCCGTTTTCCATTAACGCCGACAGGGTGGTTCTCCCCTGGATGTCACAATTTACGGTCCGTATATAATAGACAATTTGAGACCCGTCCTGCCCGTTTGCCGGGATTTCGGAATCCAGCCCCCGGGGTTCCTCAATGGATTGGATTTTGTCCGCCCCTTCCGCCTCTTGGCCGTAGAGGGGGGGGAACAGGAGGCTGACAAAAAATATGAAAAACCACCATCGTTTTAATATCATAGGACATATTCTCCGTTAATGAGGGGCTCTAAAGAGCCTTGTTCAATCAAATCATCTTCTACGACAAGCGCGCTCCGGGAAGCGGGAATCACAAAACGCAGTTTCCCGGCCTTTTGCTTTTTATCACCCCGGAGGGCGGCCATAAAATCTTTTTTATCCCCCATTTTGGGGTGGGGTACGGCGATCTCATACCCGAATGAACGGACTAAATCGGTAATTTCCACGGCCCGTTCCCGGGGGGTAATACCCAGATGATGGCCCAATTCGCAGGAACGGACAAGGCCCCAGGCCACCGCCTCTCCGTGGGACAGGTTCCCCAGCCCGGCGGAGGATTCCAGGGCATGGGCAAAGGTATGGCCTAGATTGAGCAGGGCCCGATCCGTACCGGTCTCTTGGGGATCCGCTTCAACAATCCGCCCCTTAATTTTTACGGAGGCGGCGATAAGCTCAAAGAGGGGTTCCTCGTACTTCGGCAAAAGATCCTCCCCGGGAAATTCATCCCCCAGGACCTTGAGGGCGGTAACCATCCCCCCGTCGTCCAGCAGGGCGGTCTTGATAAGCTCCGCCATACCGGATTTCCATTCCCGCCGGGGCAGGGTAGTCAGGGCGTCCAGGGGCAGGTAAATATGCCCGGCGGGATAAAAGGTTCCTACAAGATTTTTTATACCCAGGAGATCAAATCCCGTTTTCCCCCCAAGGGCGGCGTCGGCCATGCCCAACAGGGTGGTGGAGACGATGCAGAGCTTACAACCCCGCATAAAAACAGACGCCCCAAAGGCGGTGAGATCGCTGATGACCCCTCCCCCTACAGCTATAAAAAGACCGTCCCTGCCAAGCCCCCCCGCCTTTGCCGCGGTCAGGATCTGCTCCACCGCGGGCCA